>CAYYXZ010000199.1:0-4149 GCA_964475715.1 uncultured Marinosulfonomonas sp.
GCATCGAAACCCAGGTATCAGCGACCACCAGATCAGCACCTTGCACAGCCTGTGTTGCATCGCGTTCTATGGTCACATTCACACCTTTGGAGCGGGCAAATTTGATGGCTTCGGGGTCAGGGTCCAAGGCTTCCGGACCCGCAAAAACAAGGTCAAAACCAAATTGCCCCGCCGCGTGCAACAAGCTGGTGCAAGTGTTGTTGCCGTCGCCTGTCCAAACCACTTTTTTACCCTTGATCGGGCCACGGTGTTCTTCAAATGTCATCACATCGGCCATAATCTGGCAAGGGTGGCTGGAATTTGTCAGCCCGTTAATCACCGGCACATCGGCGTATTGTGCCAATTCATGCAGGATGTTTTCCTCGAATGTGCGGATCATGATCATGTCAACGTAACGCGACAAAACCCGCGCTGTATCGGCAATGCTTTCGCCGTGGCCCAGCTGCATGTCATTGCCCGACAAGACCAAAGTCTGGCCGCCCATCTGCCGAATTCCCACATCAAACGAAACCCGTGTGCGGGTTGAGGGTTTTTCAAAAATCAGCGCAACCATGTGATTTGCCAGCGGCTGCTCGGCATCGGGCGTGCCCTTGGTCTGGCCAATGCGCGCGGTTTTCATGCTGTGGGCCTGATCAATAATTTTGCGCAGGGCCGTGGCGTCTGTGGTGTGGATGTCTAAAAAATGGTTCATTGATTTAGTCCTCTGGAAACAGATTCTGCCATTTTTTCCAGCCGGTTTACAGCCTCGGAAATATCGTCGTTTGAAATATTAAGCGCGGGCAAAAGCCGCATCACATTATCAGAGGCCGGCACGGTTAACAGCTGATGGTCATAGCCTGCATTGACCAGATCCATGCACGGGACCTTGCATTGCAAACCCAGCATCAGGCCCGAACCACGCACGGCTTCAAACACGTCAGGAAAGGCATCAACCAGCCCCTCCAGTTTTTGGCGTAACGCCCCAGCCTTGCGGTTTACATCGGCCAGAAATTCATCGGTGGCAACAATATCCATCACCGCGTTACCCACGGCACAAGCCAGAGGGTTGCCGCCATAAGTTGACCCATGCGTGCCCGCTGTCATGCCCAAGGCCGCATTTTCGGTGGCCAAAACAGCCCCCAAAGGAAACCCGCCACCGATGCCTTTGGCAACCAGCATAATATCGGGCGTAATATTGGCCCATTCATGCGCAAACAGTTTGCCCGTACGTCCCATGCCGCATTGGATTTCATCAAAAATCAACAACGCACCCACCGCATCACACGCATCACGCAGCGCTTTCAGGTAAGCATCCGACAAGGGCCGAATGCCGCCTTCGCCCTGCACCGGCTCAATAATCACGGCGGCAACGGTTTCATCCATTGCATCCTTTAGGGCGTCAAGATCATCAAAGGGCAAATGCGAGAACCCCGGCAACAGCGGGCCAAAGCCGTGGGTCACTTTTTGCGAACCCGCAGCGGCAATGCCCGCCGCAGAACGGCCATGGAATGACCCGTCAAACGCAATGATTTTTATGCGCTCGGGCTGGTTTTTTTCAAACCAATATTTACGCACCATTTTAATCGACAATTCGCACGCCTCGGTGCCGGAATTGGTGAAAAATACGGTGTCGGCAAAACTGAGATCGACCAATTTGTCAGCCAGCTTTTTTTGTTGCGGGATTTCGTATAGGTTCGAGGTATGCCAAAGCTGCCCCGCCTGTTGCGTTAGCGCCGCCGTCAGCACCGGGTTGGCGTGGCCCAACACGTTAACCGCAACGCCAGAACCCATGTCCAAAAATCGGCGCCCGTCTGCTTCGGTCAACCAACAGCCTTCGCCTTTGACAAACGATAGCGGTGCGCGCAAATAGGTGGGTAAAACAGACGGTATCATAAAATTATCCTTAAGAAGAAGCCTTTGTGTGCCCTGATGGGGTGGCGCATGGGCAGAGTTATGTCAATATCTTCAGGAAAGATTGCGCGGGTTAGAATTCTGATGTGGGCAATGAGTACCCATGCCTATGAGCTTTCAACGTCCGAACGCTTGACGATCTGGCTTTTCCATTTGCCGACATCAACCAAAGCGCCGCGTAGTTTTGGTCTGCTCATGCGCGGACAGAAACCTCTGAGCCTGCTGGCGGACTTGAACCGGGTCATTATTTTCGCGCGTTTGCGGGGGCGGCCGGTGCGACCCTTGACGTCGGCCGCGCTCAGAGCGAAGCGATAGTCTCACGAGAACAACTTGGCAATAGCCGTGCTCATCCAAAATCCATATTGGGAAAAGTCAGGCAAGCAAATGAACACGGGTAACGTGACAGGGCTATCATATAGCTGATAAATGCGGCGACAAGGGCACAGGAAGAGTTTGATTGCAGCCCAATGCTTGTGCCGAGGGACATAGCAATCACAGTCTGTTATAAGCCGTCAAAATCTGTGGGTGCCATGTGGGCGCAAGATAAAAGCCAAAGGGATGTTTGTAGAAAATGCCAAATATAATCGCATCTCTTGCCCTTTTGGTATGGCCGGTTGTAATATATCTGTTTTTTAAATATTTACCCCCGTCAAAGGCCCTTATTTGGACGATATTGGGTGCCTATCTGTTATTGCCGCCGCTACCGGCTGCTTTTGATTTTCCGTTGCTGCCTCCCTTGAACAAAGAAACCTTGCCAAACCTGATTGCGTTTTTGATTTTTGTGTTTGTGCTTGGCCGCAAACAGGACATATTGCCAAAATCGCGCATTGCTCTTTTTTTGATAGCCGTGTTCGTGTTTACTCCGGTTGCAACTGTTTTAACCAATCTCGATCCGATTGTATTTATAGCCGCCGGGCTTCCCGGACTTAGGTGGACGGATGCCATAGCGATGTCAATTAATCAGGCAATTTTGTTGCTGGGGTATTTAATGGCGCGATCCTTGCTTGCGACAGCGGATGCGCACCGTGATTTAGTGGTTGCTCTTTTTATGGCGGGTCTGGTGTATTCCTTGCCGATGCTGGTTGAAATCCGCCTAAGCCCCCAACTTAATCTATGGATCTATGGCTTTCACCAACATCTGTTCGAGCAAGCCGTTCGCGGTGACGGGTTTCGCCCGTTGGTGTTTTTGTATCATGGTATTTGGGCGGCTTTTTTTGTTATGACAACAGCAATAGCGGGCCTTGCCCTTTGGCGAAAGGAAACAGGGTCTGTAAGAATTAAATACCTGTTTGCGGCCATATATTTATTGGTCGTGCTGGTTCTTTGCAAAACGCTTGGACCGCTGTTATTTGCGATTTTACTGGTGCCACTGATTGTGTTTGCAGCACCAAAAACACAGCTGCGCTTTGCGGTGGTGCTGGCATTTTTAGCGCTGGCTTATCCCGCCCTGAAAAGTGCGGATTTAATTCCGACAAATATAATGCTGGATGCTGCATCCAAGATTAGCGGCGAGCGTGCCCATTCGCTTGCTTTCAGGTTTGATAATGAGATTTTGTTGCGTAACCGCGCCGTCGAAAAACCATTATTTGGTTGGGGGTCATGGGGGCGCAACCATCTGCATGACCCCGTTGACGGCACAATTACAACTATTTCGGATGGGCGCTGGATTATTACCCTTGGGGTTTTTGGCTGGTTTGGTTTTATTGCCGAATTTGGTTTGCTTGGCTTGCCGATGCTGCTGCTTTGGCGTGAGGTGCGACATTTACCGTCTGATGAAATTCCGCCATACCTTGGCCCGTTGGCATTACTGTTGGCGGTTAATCTTGTTGACCTGATTCCCAATGCAACACTTACAACAATGACATGGCTTTTGGCCGGCTCACTATTGGGGCACGCAGAATTACTTGCCCGGCGCCGTAGAAGCGCGGATCAGACAACTGTTGCGGCCCCGAAATCCCGAACCGTCATTTAACAGGAGCCATGCGTGCCCGATAACGTAAAACCCAAAAAACCGCGTGTGCTGGTGATTGTTGAGGCTGCAAATCCTGAATGGGTTAGCGTGCCTTTGGTTGGATGGTCTTTGGCGGTGGCGCTGGGCAAGGTTGCGGATGTTCACATTGTTACCCAAATTCGAAATCGCGACGCTTTCTTGCGTGCAGGCATGATTGAAGGACAGGATTTCACCGCGATTGATTCCGAAGCTTTCGCGCGCCCTCTTTGGAAACTGGGCAGCGTGTTGCGGATGGGAGAAGGCAAAGG
>CAYYXZ010000200.1:0-4131 GCA_964475715.1 uncultured Marinosulfonomonas sp.
CCCAAAGCCAGTTTAGCGCGGCCCCGGCTATGCGCCTGTAAAGCGACGCGTATTCGG
This sequence comes from uncultured Marinosulfonomonas sp., assembly GCA_964475715.1. GTDB lineage: Bacteria > Pseudomonadota > Alphaproteobacteria > Rhodobacterales > Rhodobacteraceae > Profundibacter. The sequence goes on from CAYYXZ010000200.1 coordinate 58, forward strand.
TCTGCAAGGATTCCACAACTTTGCCGCGGTTGTCGGGATCGGTGATGGTTGCCAGAGCAAAGGCGCTAAAGCTGAACCAGATGACAAAAACCGCGATCAGCCAAGCGGGAGTGCCGACAACAGGCAGGCCGAAAAAGGCAACGCCAAAGGCGCTGGTGATAATAAATATCGGCAGGATCGGGTCGAGTTTGGCAGCTTTATCACTCATGGTTGCATGTTTAACGCATTGCTCCGCTTTGGCAATCGGCTTTAGCCCAGCAGTGAAAACAGCCCCAGCAGCACCATGTAGCGCAGGGTTTTTGAAATCGAAACCAGAATAAGGAATGCAAGGAAATTCATCCGCATCACCCCCGCCGCCACCGTGATCGGATCGCCGATGATCGGCGTCCATGCCAGCAAAACCGACCATTTCCCCCAGCGGCCAAACCAGCCCTGCGCCTTGGTTAATGCCGTGGCTGAAACCGGAAACCATTTGCGGTGCCGGTATTGCAACGCCAATCGGCCCAGCCAATAATTCAGCACTGATCCCAGGATATTGCCAAAGCTGGCCACGGCGAGCAGGGTCAGGGTTGAATGGCTCGATAATGCCGCCATCGCCAAAAGCGCCGCCTCGGATCCGCCGGGCAGTAAGGTGGCGGCAAAAAATGCCAGCAAGAATAAACCGAAAAGATCAGCCATTGAGCAGCGTCAGCGCCTCTTTCAAATCAATCGCCCCGTCATAAAGCGCGCGCCCCGAAATGGCGCCGTTCAGATTGGCACCGCAATCCTTCAGCGCCACCAGATCGGCCAGCGAGCTAACCCCGCCCGAAGCAATCACAGCAATATCCACCGCATTGGCCAGCGCCGCTGTGGCCGCAACATTTGGCCCCTGCATGGCCCCGTCGCGGTTGATATCGGTGTAGATAATCGCGGCCACGCCGCAATCCTCAAAGCTGCGGGCCAGATCGGTGAGCATCACGTCGGTTTCCGTGGCCCAGCCCTTGGTGGCGACCTTGCCGCCCCGCGCATCAATGCCAACCGCGATCTGGTTTGGAAACGCCTTGGCGGCCGCGCGCACCAGATCGGGGTTTTCCACCGCAACCGTGCCCAGAATTACCCGCGCGATGCCCTTGTCAAGCCAGCGCTCGATCGTGGCCATATCACGAATGCCGCCGCCCAGCTGGGCAGGCACGTTCGTGGCGGCCAAAATCGCCTCGACCGCCGCGCCGTTCACCGGCTCGCCGGCAAATGCGCCGTTCAGATCAACCAGATGCAACCACTCACAGCCGGCATTAACAAAGGCCAGCGCCTGATCGGCCGGGCTGTCGTTAAACACGGTGGATTGGTTCATGTCGCCTTTGATCAGGCGCACGGCCTGACCGTCTTTTAAATCAATTGCGGGATATAAGATCATGTCGGTCGGCCTTGTTTGCTGCATTCCTGCGCTGTTTTGCACGAAGCGGCGGCAAATGCAAAGCGATCTGTCACCCAAGGTTAGACTTGCCAGCGCCGATAATAGCGGGCAGGGTGGCACGGTAATCTTAGGGAGAAAAGAAAAATGAAAAAACTAAGTCTTGTTTCGGCGTTTATTTTTGCAATGGCGGCACCGGCGATGGCCGATCCGGCTGCGGGAATGTGGCAAACCAAAGCCGATGATAACGGCAATTTCGGTCATGTTCAAATCGCGCCTTGCGGTGCGAAAATTTGTGGCGTTCTGGTGAAATCGTTTGATGCGGCCGGCAAGCCTTTGGCGTCCGAGAATATCGGCAGAAAAATTATCTGGAATATGGAGCCCCAAGGCGACGGAAATTACACGAAAGGCAGGGTCTGGGCACCGGACCGTGATAAAACATACAGAGCCAAAATGACGCTGTCGGGCAATGATCTGGCGGTTTCGGGCTGTGTGTTGGGCGGGCTTATTTGCCGCGCTTCGGACTGGACCCGGGTTAAATAAATCAGGGCCGCTTTAGGGCGACCAACGCAGAAAATTTGAAATCAGCCGCAAGCCTGTGCTTTGGCTTTTTTCAGGATGAAACTGCATGCCCAGCATATTATCGCGACCGATTATGGCGGTGACATCGCCGCCATAATCCACATGCGCCAAACGCTGCGCGGGCGCATCGACCGCAAATTTATAGCTATGCACAAAATAAACGTGATCGCCGGTTTCAATGCCGTCCAGCACCGGATGCGGCTGATCCAGAACCAGATCGTTCCAGCCCATGTGCGGCACTTTCAAGGCTTTATCCCCGGGCTGAATTTTAACGACTTCACCGCCGATCCAGTCAAAGCCACGGGTGTCCTCATATTCGCGCCCCCAGCTGGCCATCATTTGCATGCCGACACAAATCCCTAAAAACGGGCGCCCCTTTTGGAGCACCGTTTCGTGCATGGCTTCAAACAGGCCGGAATAATCAAACAGCGCTTTTTGGCAGGCCGCAAATGCTCCGTCACCGGGCAGCACAATCCGGTCGGCGCGCAGCACGTCATCGGGGGACGAGCTGACAATCACCTCGCCAAAATTGCCCTCGGACGCCATGCGTTGAAAGGCTTTTTCGGCCGAATGCAGGTTGCCGGATTCGTAATCAACCAGAACCGTCAGCACCTACAGCATTCCTTTGGTCGAAGGGATTTCGTCGCTTTTGCGCGGGTCGATTTCCAGCGCCACACGCAAGGCGCGGGCCACGGCCTTGAAGGCGGCCTCGGCGATGTGGTGCGAATTGAAACCGTGCAGGCGATCAATATGCAGGGTGATGCCGCCGTGGGTGGAAAAAGCCTGAAAAAATTCGCGCACCAGTTCGGTGTCGAAATTGCCGATTTTGGCGGTGGGCATGTCCAGATTGCAAATCAGATAAGGGCGCGCCGACAGATCCAGCGCGCAACGCACCTGCGCGTCATCCATGGCCAGATGGCATTCTCCGTAGCGCCGGATGCCGGATTTGTCGCCGATGGCCGCGACCAAAGCCTGACCCAGCGCAATGCCCACGTCTTCGACCGTGTGGTGATCGTCAATGTGCAAATCCCCCGTGGCGCGCACGCTGATATCGATAAGCGAGTGGCGCGAGAGCTGATCCAGCATGTGGTCAAAAAAACCAACGCCGGTTTGCGTGTTGTAAATGCCGGTTCCGTCAAGATTTATTTTAACCGAAATATCGGTTTCTGCGGTTTTGCGGGTGATTTGTGCTGTGCGCATCATGGCCTCCGAGTTCGTTGTTAATGCTCTATAGGCGGGCTGGCGGGAAAAACCAAGATCTGTCGGGACATTCTGAACGGTTCTGCAAGAAGGGTGGTTAAAATGCAAATGGCACAGCCGAAGCTGTGCCAGTTTGAAAACCATTTGGAGCGGGCGAGGCGATTCGAACGCCCGACCCTAACCTTGGCAATTGGGATATCTTAATAAAACCCCTTATTTTATTGGATGTAAAGGGATCAATGTGCCAAACAAATGTGCTTGAGTTGTGGCTCGAAAAGGGTGGTCCAAACTTACTTTTGGCAATTTTGGCACCAACCGATCACTGATCGGTACTATGCTATAATCGGAACAGGAAATTAGTTCGTAAGCAACACCTCAACCAACCCATCCAGATGATGCTTTGCATTCCGCCAGTCGCCAGCATGTGCGTCGATCAGCTTCCAGAAGTCAGTGCCATGGTCGTGGTGTTTGAGGTGGGCGAGTTCATGCACCAGCACGTAGTCGATACATGGTCGTGGTGCTTTGATCAGGTGTGGGTTCAGGATGATTTCGCCAGATGGGGAACAGCTTCCCCCATTGGCGTGACATTTCCAACAGTCGGAACGGTGGTGGTTCGGACACCCACGGCAGTGATTTGGACAATGCATCGAGACGACGGGCAAGGTAGTCACGCCCCTTTACACGATACCAGGCACGAGTGCGGCTAGGTGTACCAGAGTTGGTTTGTACCTCCAGTCGATTACCAATGAGACGGGTTGCCGCTGGTTTCCCCGTTACTGGAATAACCTTCAGCATATAGCGCCGACCTAGATACAGGACTTGTTCACCCGACACATACTCTTTGGGCCGAGTTAACCGCGAATCTTGGTGATGGCATAATTTTCAGGTGGCGTATCATGGAT
>CAYYXZ010000201.1:0-4129 GCA_964475715.1 uncultured Marinosulfonomonas sp.
AGTAATTGCGATTAACAGGATAAATGGCTTTAACTTGTACGAGATGCTGTTCATTGCGTGCTCCTTCTTGCTGTATCTTGTTTTAGTAAATTCAACCAAACAAGCCCAAAAGAGAGCTTCTCACGCAGCATTGAACGGATATTACCGCCAGCCTTGTTTTATCCGGCTTAAGCCCAAAGCCCTTAGCCGAACAAAATCAAGTTTGAGTTCCAGATCGCAAACAGCGCGACAAGCCCGAACATAACGAACAGAGCGGCCGAGACCAGAATGCGTTTTTTCAGCATGGCGGCAAAACTGTCTGCAAGGCTTTCAGGCTTGGGATGCAGGGCCAAAACCCCTGCCGCCATACCAAAACCGGTCGCGCTAAACAGCGGGATATAAAGCCAATAACCAATGTAAAAATATTCCGGTTTAATCACGTCAAACGGGCAATGGTGGTGGGGTTGCTCGTAAATATAAGATGAAATAACCGAAACGACGGCCGCGATTGAAATCACAAAAAACACAGCACTTCCAACGCCATAAGCCACCTGCGCCGCTCTGAATTTTAGCGACAGCAGCGCCAGCAGCAGCATCACACCCAGCCCGCCAAACAACAACCAAAGCGCCAACATGGGCGGTAATGAAGCCAAATCGGCCGCCACCCCTTCCCCCTCGGGCACAAAGGCGCGCGCGCAGCAAGAGGTGATCGTGTCGGTTTCCAGATTGATAAAATACGTGATCTGCACCACAGCCGCCGCCACAACCAGCGGGGCCAGCACGATCAGCAGGCTGTATTTGAATTTGGTAAAGGGGTAATCTTTGGCCTTGTTGTCGATCTGGTTGATGAGCAGCCAGACCAGCGCCACAAAAAACACCGCCAGCTTCAACATCAGCGCCGGCATGCCGAATTCATTCACATTCAGCGTGCCCGCCGCACACATCGCCCCGACAAACAGCACCGCCATCTGATCGGCATTGGCGACAAATAACAACAACGAGGCCAGCTCGAGCACCAACACAAAAGCCAGCGCGGTCGAGACCAGATAGGTGCGTTTTTCCATGTTGATTTGCAAGGAGCGCCCGCTGGACGGCTGCCAGTTTCGCAACAGCTGAACGGCAAACCCGGCCGCCCAGACCAACGTGCCCGCTGAAATCAACGAGGCCAGAACCAGCGCCATGATCGGCGGGTGCAAGATCATTTCGAGACATCCTCGTCGGCAATGACCCTGCCATCTTGCATCGAAATCACCCGATCCACAATATCGGCCTGCCAGATGCGCGAATCATGGCTGCTCATGATGATGGATTTGCCTTCGCCGCGCAGTTTTTTAACGATCTTTAAAAATTCGCCAACCAGCCGCGTGTCCAGATTTGCCGTTGGCTCGTCGGCAATCACGAAATCGGGGTGATTAATCAGGGCACGCGCAATCGCCACCCGCTGGGCTTCGCCGCCCGACAGGTTTTCAACCTTCATTTCGGCCTTGTCGGCAATTTCCACATCATCCAGCAATTGCAGCGCATTTTGGCGCAAATCACTGTATTTTGGCCCCAAAGGATAAGATGGCAGCATCACGTTTTCCAGCACAGTTAGGCCGCGCACCAGATTAAAACGCTGAAATACAAAGCCGAATTTCTTGCGCCGGATTTCGGTCATAAATTTTTCCGGCAAGCCCGATACCATTTCACCATCCAGATGAATGCGCCCGACGGTGGGGCGTGAAAGACAGCCCACCAGCGTCAGCAAAGTGGTTTTGCCCGAGCCACTTGGCCCCTTCAAAACCGTGGTCTGCCCCGCCATGATTTCCAGCGTCACATCGCGCAAGGCATAGGTCTCGTTTGGCCGATCCTCGTTGTAGATTTTGCTTACATTATCAAGTTTTATCATCTCATCACCGCATCAGGATCCGTAACCGCCGTGCGCCAGATCGGCACGATGGTCGCGGCTGTGTAGGGAACCACTGTAAAAAACGCCAGCGTTACGATTTGCAGCACATCAAAATGTGGGCGCAGCTGAAAATCGGGGTAAATCACCGCCCAGCCTTTTAAAACCTGCTCCAGTAATCCGGCCTGAAAGAAAAACACATGCAGATAGGCCAGCAGCAAGCCCAGCAAAAAAGCCGTCGCTGAAACCAGCGCGCCTTCCCAGAATTTCATCGCCAAAACATCCGATGTTTCCCAACCGATGGCCTTTAAAATCCCGATTTCTCGGCGTTCTTCAGCGGAAAGCCCCGCCGCTTTATCAAAGGCGAAAATCATAAAAGCAATAATCGAGGCCCCTAAAAGCGCCAGTAACAAACCCTCGCGCCAGGAAAAAATCGCGGCATAGGTGCGCAAAATATCATCGCGCGTCACCACCCGCGAGCCGGGGATCTGATTGCCGATCTTACCAACGATTGTGGCGATTTCGCGCTCGTTTCGGATGGTCAGGGCGATGTCGGTGTAAACATTATCGGGCAGGCGGAAAAATTTGCGGAAATCAGGTTCCGATAGCAGCACCAGATCAGCGCTGACAAGAGCCGTTTCGGTGTCCAGCTTTTGCTTAATTTTAAGCCTGAAAATTTCGCCGTAATCGGCCAGTAAAAACAGATGCGTGCCCCGCACCAATTCGCGATTGGCCACAACCCCCGGCCCAAGAATGGTTTGACCCGGTTCCAACTGATGCGCCGCGTTATCGGCCGATGGCACCATAATGGTGTAATTTGCCCCGTTGATCGGATCAAAATAATAGCCCCAAAGCCGGCCCTCGGCGTGCTGCACGCCACGGATGCTTTGCAGCTTGGCCACCCTGTCCCCCGATATCAAATCATGGCGGCCCATCACCATCTGCTGCACGGTGGCTTCGGGCGCGTTTATGAGCAGCGCCTTGGCCTCTTGGCGAATCGATTGGCCAAACAACATCACCGAGGCCAGAATGAAAATAATCAGGCAGTAAACCGTAAACAAAACCAGATTGCGCCCGCTTCGACGCCGCATTGAATTTATGGTGAAATCCATCAGATAACGCTGACGGGCGAACAGGTTGGCCATTTTATTCTCCGGTTTCGTCAGTGTTGATTGGCGGCGCAGGGGGCGGCGCAGGGCGGCTGAAATTCTGGATTGGTGGCGCGACCAAAGAGCCGCTGGGGAAATAATCAAATGACATTGGATGGTCCAGAAAGGCCGAATGCAGGTCGGCTTGGCTGGGGTGACGGGTGTAGCGGGCCTCGGTGAACAGGGCCAGATCGGTCAGGCCCAACTGGCGCACCAGATCAGCGCGTTTGGCCAAGTTGTAATCGCTGCTGAACGTGGCGTGTAAAAACATGGCCGCAACTGCCGCCGACAGCGCCAGCATGCCGGTGATGGCAACGTCAGAGGGGCGAAAACGCATCACAGGATGAATTTACCCTCATCCAGCGCCAGCATCATTTCCATGCTGGTTTGCTCAAACCTGACCAAGCCATGGCCGATATGGTCCAGCATAAACGCCTCGGCGTCATACATATCGGGATGCGGGATCAGATCATGGCCCATCGGCCCTAAAACGGCGGATCCGATTACATAAATGGCTTTTTCAGCGTCGATCATTTCGGTCGAATAATAGCCGGTTACACCCATGCCGGTGATCTGCTCGCGCTTGCGCCCGCTAGCGTATTTTTCCATATCAAACAGGTATTTAAAGAAATCCTTGGCTCCGTCAAAATGATCGGCATGGCCGTCTTTAAACAACACGGTTGCGACCCAGTCGGGGAATTTGGCCGGAAACATGCCACAAACCGGGCAGGAATCGCGCATTCCGGGCTTTGGCAGATCAATAACGGGTGCGACGGCGGGTGAGATTGCGGGTGTTTGGCTGGCCGTTTCTGCGGCTGTTTCTGTAGCCAAAGCGGGCAGTGCAGGCAAAAGTGCAGCAGCCCCCGCACCGATTTGCAGCAGGCGGCGGCGGCTGATGGGGGGGTGGGTTTTGTTGCACATGGGATCACCTCGAAAAAATTAAAGACAGCGGAGAAATTCAGGCTGATTATTGGCAGGGTTTGACTAACATCACAGAAGGTTTAATCGCTTTTACCCTGCGCCGCGCCTTTGCGTTTCATATGCGCACGTTTTTCGTCGCGCCGTTTACGGATCACCAGCGTATCGGTGGCCTGATCATTATAAGCGGCCACCAGCG
>CAYYXZ010000202.1:0-4027 GCA_964475715.1 uncultured Marinosulfonomonas sp.
CCGGCCATAATGTGGATGCGGTGCTAATGAGCCTGCCGCCAATGGCAAAGTGGGTCTAATAGGATTAGTGCCCACCGCCTTTAATATATGCACGCCAAGAAGTCGCTAAGATTAAACAGCTAGGCCCCAAACCAGCGCTGGGCAAACCGGCTGAACAGGTTTGGTTTGGTTGTGCTATCGGTTGTACTTGCACCAATTTCGGTGCTGTCCTTTGCAGAATCTAGCGGGTTTTCACCGCCAATCGGAGCGTTTTCTTTGAATTGCAAACGATGCAGCTCGGCATAAAGGCCACCGCGTTTTAACAGCTCGTTATGGCTACCTTGATCAACCACGCGACCTTTTTCCATCACGATGATTTTATCGGCGGCCTGAATGGTCGATAAACGATGCGCGATCACCAGCGTAGTGCGCCCTTTGGACAGTTTCTCAAGCGCCTTTTGCACCACGGATTCAGAATGGGCATCAAGCGCCGAGGTGGCTTCGTCCAGCAGCAAAATTGGTGTGTCGCGCAAAATGGCGCGCGCAATCGCCACCCGCTGGCGTTGCCCGCCCGACAGGTTCGAGCCACGCGGGCCGGCCGGTGTATCAAGGCCCAGCGGCAGTTTGCCCAGAAAATCGGAAACATGCGCGGCATCAAGCGCATCTTTTAGGCGGGCCTCGCTGATACCGGTTTGACCCAGTAAAATATTTTCGCGAATGGTTTCGTCAAACAGCAGCGCATCTTGGGTCACCACAGAAAACATGCCGCGCAGATCGGCCAAATTCAGCGCATTTATCGGTGTGCCGCCAACCGTGGTGCTGCCTGATTGCGGTTCAACCAGACGGGTCAGCACGTTGAAGATTGTGCTTTTTCCCGCCCCCGAAGCACCAACCAATGCGGTGGTTTTTCCGGCCTCGGCAATCAGGCTAGCCCCGTTTAAAACCGGGGTCTCGTCATAAGCAAATGTGACGTTATCCATCACCAGACTGGTGTCCCCGTTCGCGGCCACTTTAACTGGCGCGTCAGGCGAAATGATGGTCGGCTCTTCGTCAAACAGCTGGAAAAGCCGTTCCAACGAGGCCGCCGCCACCTGCCAGATTCCGGCAATCGCCCCCAGACGGCGCATCGGCTGAAAGGCCAGCGTCATGGCGGTGAAAAAGCTCATGAATTCACCAACCGTTTTTTCACCCGAAATTATATCCTGCCCACCAACAATCAGCACACCGAAAAAACCGATACCGGTGATGATGTCGATCATTGAGGGAATCATCGCGCGCCCGGCCGCAGTTCTGATTTCAATGTTGACGATATTGTCGATGATGCTGGTAAAACGGTTTAACTGATAGCGTTCCAGCAGGTTCAGTTTGATCGGGTTGATGCCGTGGAATACTTCGTCCAGACGGGTGGATCTCTCCGAGGCGCTCTCGCGCATCAGGCCGGTTTTTTCGCGGATGTAGCGTTGTAAAATAATCACCGGCAGGACCAGCAAAGGCGCGCCAATAATGGCCACGGCTGCCCAGACCCAATCGATAGAAATCGCAACCCCAAGCAGCACAATCAGCGCAACAGCATCGCGGCCAACCCCCGAAATTATTACGGTCCAGACCCCTTGCACGGCCAATGTGTCACCCTGCACCCGCTCCATCAAAGACCCGGGCGGGTTTTTTTGGAAAAACACACTGTCCAGCCCCATCATATGGCGCAGCAGGTCGATCTGCATCTGGGTTGATGATTTCTGGGCAACGCGCGTCAGGATTATTTTCAGCCCGACTTGCGTTACAGCGCGCATGCAAAACAGCCCAAAAATTATCCCGCCAACCCACCAGATCGCGTCGGTTTCACCGTTGGTAAACACACGGTCAAACATCGGCTGCAACATATAGCTAAGCAGACCAAGCGAGCTGCCTTCCAGTATCATCAGCACCAGTGCCGCCAACATCCACCAGATATGGGTTTTCAGATAACCATGCCAAAGCCGCCCTATCAAGATGCGCGAACTATAGGGGTCGATGAGTTTTTCTTCGGAGTTTTTTGTCACGCTCGCCCGGTCCTGTGAGGCAGATTAGCCTCGTGCATATCTTGCCGCCGATCTGCTTGCAAGTATCGCCGTGATATTTGCAAGCAGAACCGAATTGGCACAGCGGATTTTTGGCGGGTTTTTGGCGGGTTTAAAAGCGCGCCTCAGCTGGCTTTATCTGCCAGTGCCTTACACCAGTTTTGCATTGCCTCGGTGGCAATCGGCATTGGTGGTTCCATGAATGAAATATGGAAATGATCGCCCATATCAACCACCCCGATAGAGCGCGGGCGCACGGCCAAAACACGCGGATTTGGCAGTTTAATTCCAAAACAGAAGATGATGTTTTTTGCATCGGAAATTTCGGGCGCAATATCGCCGGTGGTGGATTTGGTGTGGCTGTAATGATCAAAAATGCTGATAAAACAAACCCGCGTATCAGCATCGATATGCGTCTTTAATTTGGCAATAATTTCATCGACCGAACCACAAGAAGTTTCACCTTTTTGCAAGATCATATCAAAGACCGGATATTTTTCCATCAAGATAGAATGTTTCATTTCGGCTGCCTTTCACGTTGGTTCTGCTTGGAAATATCTTATCACAAATCGCGGCCATTCCAAGGGCCATGATGCGCGCCGTCTTTATCGGTGCGCCGAAATCCATGTTCGCCGAAAAAATCGCGCTGGGCTTGTATCAGGTTTGTTGCGCCGCGCGCGGTACGAATGCTGTCAAACCAGGCCAGAGATGCCGACAAAACCGGCACCGGAACTCCGGCAGAAATTGCGCTGATCACCACGCGGCGCAAGGCCCCGATATCGGTGTCCAGACGGGTGCGAATGGCGGGGGCAAGGATCAGCTCGCCTTGCGGTAAATCGGTGTGAAACGCATCGGCCAAATCATCCAGTAGGCTTGATCTGATAATGCAGCCCGCCCGCCAGATTTCAGAAATCCGCGCCATGTCCAAATCCCAGTCGTATTCATCCGAGGCCGCCTGCAAAACCCGAAACCCTTGGGCGTGACCAAGAATGCGCGCCGCCATCAAAGCGGCTTCCAGATCATCGGCGCTGGGCAGATCGGTTTTGTTGCTGTCCGATTTTAGCAGGTTTTGCGCAACTTTTCGAGTTTCGTTTTCCGACGACCAAGACCGCGCACCAACCGCAGCCTCAATCGCGCTGGCCGATTGACCCAGCTTCAAAGCCTCAATCGCGCTCCAGCGCCCCGTGCCTTTTTGACCGGCTTTGTCAAGAATAACATCAACCACCGGTTTGCCGGTTTCAGCATCATGCGCTTGCAAAACCTTGCCGGTTATTTCCACCAAATAAGACTGCAGCGGACCTGCGTTCCATTTATCAAACAGCTTGCCAATTTTATCGGCCGGCCAGCCACCGACATCGCGCAGCAGCGCATAAATTTCGGCAATCGCCTGCATATCGGCGTATTCAATGCCGTTATGTATGGTTTTCACAAAATGCCCGGCACCATCAGGGCCAAGATGATCAACGCAGGCATCGCCATTAAATTTGGCCGAAATCGCTTGCAAAACCGGTTTTAACTTTTGCCAACTGTGATCGGTGCCGCCCACCATTATGCAAGGGCCATGGCGCGCGCCACTTTCGCCACCTGACACCCCCATGCCAACAAAATGCAGATCATTTTTGGCCATTTTAGCACTGCGTCGGCGGGTGTCGTGAAAATTTGCGTTGCCCGCATCGATTATCGTATCACCCGCCTGCAACAGAGGGGTTATGGCGTCGATCATCATGTCCATGGGTTTTTCCGACGGGATCATAAACAGGATGACACGCGGCGCAATCAAGCTTTTGACGAAACTCTCTAAATTATCAAAAGGATGCAAATGGTCCGCCAGATCACCGGCCTCTTTGATAAAGGGCGCAATCAAGTCAGAGCCGCGGTTGCTCACCGCCACCTGAAACCCGTTTTCTGCCATGTTCAGAGCCAATGCGCTGCCCATCGTTCCCAGCCCGTAAATGCCGATTTGTGCTTTTGTCATGATCACGCTCCCTTTT
>CAYYXZ010000203.1:0-4016 GCA_964475715.1 uncultured Marinosulfonomonas sp.
TGTCACGGCAGCCTCGAAATGTTGCGGATGGGTGTTCATTGCATCCCTTAGCAGACCTTTTCCTATGGTCACATCGCCCTGTTTTATTGCCGATAGCGCAAGGGTGTGCAGCAATTTGGCGCGCTCAACCTGCGTCATCGGGATGACCGGCAAAACATAGTTTCGCTGCGCGCCACGGGCCATAACCAGATTGTTTTTAGCCGTAAACAGCGTGTTGTTATAAGACAGCGCCTCGGTGAACATCCGCTCGGCCCCCTTGAAATCGCCACGGGTCAGTTTGGAAAAACCCCAATTATTCAGCACATTACCGGCATTTGTGGTTAGCCCCATCGCGGTTTCATAAAAACTGTCGGCCCTTTTCCACTGCCTGTTGCTGTCCGCCACCATCGCCTCGAGCCGGTAGCGTTTATAAGTTTCATGGGTTGGCGGCACCTTGTCCAGCGTGGTTCTGGCCTTTTCCCAATCGCCGATACGAATATAGGTTTCGGCCAGCTCAACCCGGTCGGCATTGGTGCTTTCAGGATCAGCCACAACTTTATGCCAGACGCCAAGCGCTCGGGTTGGTTGTTTGGCGCGGACCAAGGATTGGGCCAAGCTGCGGCGCAAATCCAGCCGATCAGGGTTGTCCGCGCTGGCTTTGCGAAAATAGGCAACGGCCTCGGCAGGATCGGCCGCCGTTAGCATGATTCTGCTAAGATTGCTTTGATCGATCGCACTTAGATCTTTGAGCGTTTTGTTCACTGTTGCATCGCCGGATTTCTGGCAGGCAGACAGGGCCATGACACCTGTGAGGCACAGGATAATTAGACTGGTGTGGCGCATTTTTGCGTCCTTTTTACTGCTCGAATTTCCCTAAGGGGTTGAAAGCAGCAGATAATCACCGCTTCCACGCCGCATCAGTTGGAAATTACTGTCGATATCATCATCAATGTAGCCCAGATTATCAGAATTTGCGATAGCTATGCGTAAATTTTCACGAATGGAGTCAGTTTCGCCACTATCCAGCGCAAATGCGGTCTGAAAGACACGCCTTGCTTCGGCGTTTTGGCCTCTTTCCATTAAAACCACACCCAGATTATTCCAGGCCGGAACAAATCCGGCATCCGCAGCCACAGCTTTGCGCAATAATGTTTCAGATTGGCCCAAACGGCCCAGCTTTAGATTGGCCGAACCAAGCGCGCTGTAAATATCGGCGTTCATACCTGTTTTGCCGGCCGCGCGGAAGTAGGATTTCAGCGCCATCTCGTATTCACCAGCGGCCATCAGACGATGCCCGACGATTAAGCCGTCAACCGATTTTCCATCGCGGGGCTGTCCGCTGGGGGCAAAGGGGCTGTCGGGCGCGCGCTGAAAGCCGACTGTGTTTTGACATGCCGCCAAAAGCCCGAGAGCCAGAACAATTCCCACCCATTTGCGTTTCATAAATTAAAAATCCTAACCACCAGATAACATGGCCGTCATACCGTAAACCGAAGGACCGATCAGAATAATCAGCAACGGCGGCAAGGTCAGCATCATTGTGGCAAGTGTCATTTTGGTTGGCAACTTGTTTGCCAATTCTTCGGCCCGCATCACCCGTTTATCACGCATTTCGGCAGAAAAGACACGCAACGCATCCGAAACCGAGGTGCCAAAGCTGGCTGACTGGATCAAAACGGTGACAAAGGACGCCACATCCTGCACGCCGATGCGCTCGGACATATCGCGCAAAACCGAAATGCGTTCCTTGCCGGCCTTCATTTCTTCTGACACGATCTGGAATTCTTCGGCCAAGGCGGGGTGGCTCATTCTAAGTTCGCTGGCGATGCGGATGATGGATTGATCCAGCGATTGGCCCGCTTCGACACAAACCAGCATCAGGTCCAGCGAATCCGGAAAGCCGTTAATGATTTCGGCTTCGCGGGCCTGCTGGCGTTTGGTCACCCAGAATTTCGGGGCCATGTAGCCAATAATACCGGGAACCAAGGTTGTCATCAGGATGGATTTTGTGGTTTGCTCGTCGGTGGCACCCAGCGTCAGGGTGTAAACCGTGCCGATCGCCAGCAATCCAACGCCCAGTAGGAATTGCAGAAAGTGATATGTGCGCACCGCGGTTTTTGACGGATAACCGGCCTGTAGCAACTTCAGGCGAACGGCAGAATATTCTTCTTCGTCCTGCGGCTCAAGGAAGTTCGAGTATTTCTCAAGCTTGTTGCTGCCCTGATTATGGCGCAGCTTCGCGCTGGCATTTTCAGCACCGGCACGGGCCTTGGTTGATTTGCGCAATTTGTCCAGCGGGTCTTCCTTGCGGATCATCAAGATTGGCAAGGTTAGAAAAATCAGGAACATCCCCAAAATGCCCACGGCCACAAGTGGACCAAAAGGGCCCATCATATCAATTAATGCTGTGTTTATGCTGTCAATAAATCCCATAACTTTCCCCTAAACCTTAATGTTCACAAGCCATTTCATCACGAAAATATTAACGATCAGAAAGGCAGCCACGATCAAAGCCGCGGGCACAAAATACGGTGTTTCCATCACTTCATCGTAATAATCCGGTTTGACCAGATTAATCACGATCAAAGCCAGCAACGGAAAAGCCGACAAAAACGAGCCAGACCATTTTGCCTCGGCTGTGATGGCGCTGACGCGGCGAAACAGCTTAAAGCGCGAGCGGATCACCTTGGATAAACCATCCAGGATTTCGGCCAGATTACCACCGGACGTTTTCTGGATTGCTACCGCTATCGCCAAAAACCGCAGATCCTGCAAGTCAAGCCGTTCGGCCATATCTTTTAGCGCTTCACCCACGTCGCGCCCGTAGGTGGTTTCATCGGCAATTATGCCCATTTCGGTGCCCAAAGGATCGGGAACTTCTTTGGCAACAATCGCCAATGCCGAGGTAAACGGATGGCCAACACGCAATGATCGCACGATCAGCTCGACGGCATCAGGCAGCTGTTCTTCCAGTAGAGCAAGGCGCTTTTTGGCTTTGTTATTCACCCAGACGTAAACCGAACCGATGCCCATCGCCACAGAAATAGCCACGCGAACCGGCGTCGAGGTGCTGGTGCCAACGGTCAGGCCAATAAAGGCGAAAACCCCCAACCCGATCATCAGCATGATCAACTGTGCTGGCGAAAACGCGATGTTGGCTTTTTTGGCCTTTTTGGCCAGCAATGAATACAGCGGAATCGAGCTGGATTTCATATGCTGCTCCATCTCTTTTCGCAGCTGCTCTAAAACTTCTTCGCGCCCGGTGCCTTTTTCCAGCATATCAATGCGGCGTGAAACCTTGCTGTTCAGGCTGATGGATTTGCCAAAAACCGTCAGGTAAATGCCTTCGACCAATAGCAAAACGGCAATAAAAATCAGACCGTAAACGATGAATTCTACGTTAATGCTCATATCTGGTTACTCCACAGCGATGGGTTCAAACAGGGATGCAGGCAAATCGTAACCCCACATCCGGAAGCGTTCGGAATAATGCGAACGCACGCCGGTGGCGGTGAAATGCCCAAGGATTTTATTTTCCGGTGTCAGGCCAACACGTTGAAACTTAAAGACTTCTTGCATGGAAATCACATCGCCCTCCATGCCGGTGATTTCTGTGATCGAGGTCATACGCCGTGATCCGTCTTGAAGGCGCGAGGCCTGCACGATCAGATTTACGGCCGATGAAATCTGGCTGCGCACAGCCTTTAGCGGCATTTCGATACCGGCCATTGCAATCATATTTTCCATCCGCGACACACCATCGCGCGCCGAGTTGGCGTGGATTGTGGTCATTGATCCATCGTGGCCGGTGTTCATCGCCTGCAACATATCGATAACTTCTTCGCCGCGGGTTTCGCCAACGATAATGCGGTCCGGGCGCATCCGCAGGGCGTTTTTCAAACAATCGCGCGGGGATACTTCGCCTTTGCCCTCGACATTTGGCGGGCGGCTCTCCATCCGGCCAACGTGGGTTTGTTGCAGTTGCAATTCGGCCGTATCCTCGATTGTCAGGATGCGATCGGCGTTGTCGATAAAGG
>CAYYXZ010000204.1:0-3996 GCA_964475715.1 uncultured Marinosulfonomonas sp.
CTGTTGTGGGTTTTGATACCGGTTTTGATCATATTGGTTCCAACCGCGCTGGTGTTAAGGCAGCCGGATCTGGGCACGGCTATTTTGCTGCTGACGGGTGGTGGATTTATTATGTTTCTGGCCGGTGTCAGCTGGTTTTATTTTGCCGCCGTGATCGGCGCGGCTGGCGGCACAATTGTGGCTGTTTTCCAATTTCGCGGCACGGCGTGGCAGTTTTTAAAAGACTACCAATACCGGCGCATCGATACATTCCTGAACCCTGAAATAGACCCTTTGGGCGCAGGATATCACATCACCCAATCCAAAATCGCGCTGGGTTCAGGCGGCTGGACCGGGCGCGGATTTATGCAAGGCACACAGACGCGGCTAGATTTTTTGCCCGAAAAACACACCGATTTTATCTTTACCACCTTGGCCGAGGAATTCGGCTTTATCGGAACAATGTCACTGCTGGGCCTTTACACATTGATCATCATTTTCTGCGTCAGCTCGGCGTTGAAAAACCATGACAGGTTTTCATCGCTGATCACATTGGGGGTAGCGGCGACACTGTTTTTATTCTTTGCGGTAAACATGGCGATGGTGATGGGGCTGATACCTGTGGTCGGAGTGCCCTTGCCGCTGGTGTCTTATGGCGGCTCGTCCATGTTGGTGGTGCTGATCGGTTTTGGCTTAATGCAAAGCGCCCATGTGCATCGCCCCCGCAGGAAAAGTTAAAGGACGCCCGATGCTCAATATCCTGTTTGCCGCCAATTCTTACCGCTGGGCGCAATATGAAAAACCGCTGCGCCGCGCGCTTGATGATGCAGGGCTGCTCTACAGAATCTGCACCGAAACATCCGCCCCCGAAACCGTCGATTATTTAATCTATGCGCCAAAGGATTCTATCACCGATTTTACCCCGTTCAGCCGCGCCAAGGCTGTGCTGGGTCTTTGGGCCGGGGTGGAATCCATTGTTGGCAATGAAACCCTGACCATGCCCCTGACGCGCATGGTTGATCACGGCCTGAGCGAGGGCATGGTCGAATGGGTCACGGGCCATGTGCTGCGTCATCATCTGGGGATGGATTGCCATATTCTGGGCCAAGACGGGGAATGGCGCGACCACATCCCGCCGCTGGCCCGAAATCGCAATGTTACGGTTCTGGGTCTGGGCGCGCTTGGCGGGGCCTGCGCCAAAGCCTTGGCGGCGCTGAATTTCAAGGTCACCGGCTGGAGCCTCCGCCAGAAAAATATTGACGCGGTAACGTGCCTGTGTGGCGATTCGGGGTTAGAGCAGGCCCTGTCGATGGCGGAAATCCTTGTGCTTTTGTTGCCGCACACCCCTAACACGCAAAACCTAATTAATCATAAACGTTTGGCGCAGATGCCGCGTGGTAGCGTTATCATAAATCCGGGTCGTGGCGCATTGATTGACGATACTGCTTTGCTGGCGGCCTTGAATTGCGGCCATATCCGCCATGCTACGCTAGATGTTTTTCGCACCGAGCCACTACCTAAAGAGCACCCGTTTTGGGCGCATAAAAATGTGACCGTCACACCGCATATCGCATCGGAAACCCGCCCTGAAACAGCATCGCAAATCATTGCCGAAAACATCAGGCGCTCGCAAGCAGGCTTGGCCATGCACCATCTGGTGGATCGCAGCGCCGGATACTGAAATGCGGATTTTATAAAAAATATTTCATATTTATAGCTATTCTTGGAAAATTTCACCCATTGTTAATTTAGCCACGGCATAACAAAGAAACCCTGCAGATCAGGGTCATAACCAATTAAAAAACAATGCTTGGAAAATAACATATGCCAAATGAGCTTAGAATTAGCCAAATCAATGATGCCCTTATCGCTCACGGTAGTTGGAAAATCAAATTACGCACCGCCGTAAGCAAGGGCAAAAGCGAACACAGCGTTGATGATGTGCGCTGCGATAACAAATGCGAATTTGGAAAATGGTTATATGGCCCAGAGATTGATAGCGAAACACGCGCGAGCGTACCTTACACTGTCATCAAGCGTTTGCATGCAGAATTTCACATTTGCGCCGCAGATGTTTTGTACAAAGCCCTAACAAATGATACCACGGGTGCTGCCTACATTCTGGAGGATGAATTTATGAACAGATCAGAAAAACTGGTTCTGGCTTTGCGCAAATGGAAGAGCGAGGCCGCGGCAAGTTAAAGCCGCAATCAGCCGCCTGAACCCGTGGGTATATGGGCAACCAAGCGGATAAAGCCCATAAATTAGGTTTTATTTATTTTCGGGCTATTCGGCTGCCAAGGGTATTTTTACGGCACCAATCTGTGCAATATCCCGGGCGATCGAACGGATCAGCTTTTGAAAACTTTGAAAATTTTTATTTGGCCGGATCCTTTGCTCATTCATATAAAGCGCGCGGTCAATTTCAATCTGAACAACATGTTGCCCGCGTAACGGCTTGCCATAATGTTGCGTTATAAATGCACCCGCAAACGGGGCATTGCGCGCAACCCTCAACCCCGCCGCCACAAACGCGGCCTCAATGGCGTCGATAACATGGCGACCCGCAGCACCGCCAAACTGATCACCCAAAACGATTTCGCTCTTTGGCAGCCCCGGCATGGATGCACTCTCGATAGCCTCATGCGGCATCGAATGGCAATCGACCAAAATAGCCTCGCCAAATAATGCATGGCTCTGGGCAAGCAAATCTTCAAGGGCATCGTGGTAAGGCTGCCAATGGTTGCGCAGCCGCATTTCGGCATCCAGTTTTGAAATCTTGCCCCGGTAAATCGCGCGCCCGTTTGAAACAACCCGCGGGATCACCCCCAACCCCGACGCCACCCGAGGATTATGCGCAACTCGTCGAACCCCGTCGATCAATGCCGGATCCAGCTCGTCACGGCCGCGGTTCAGATCAACGAATGCACGCGGCATCTGCGCACAAAGCAACGGCGCGCCAAAATCGGGCGCATCTGCAAACAACAAATCAACAAACGCATCTTCGCTAGATCTGATCGCATGCCCATCCAAAACCGATTTTCGCAGAAACGACCACGGGTAATTCCGCCCGCTATGGGGCGAGGCAAAAACCACACTGGTGCTGCGATTTTTTGGCATTTTCAATTTGAACGTGGGCTTTGCCATCGGTAATCCTTACATTTCTTTTATAACCGACAAATCCTGTTATCAAAAGCCCTTGATCCTTGCCCCGACTCCTTTTATAGATCGCCATACCGACGTGGTTCTGCCGCGCCAGATCCGGCGTCAGAATTTGTTTGGCCATATGGGCGCTTAGCTCAGCGGTAGAGCACTTCGTTGACATCGAAGGGGTCACTGGTTCGAACCCAGTAGTGCCCACCATATGCCCCGTTCGGGGAAGAATTTGTAACAAGGCGCCGGGCGCGCCGCGAAAAAAGGATAAGGTTATGAAAGTTCGTAACTCTCTGCGTTCACTCAAAAACCGCCATCGCGATTGCCGCATTGTGCGTCGCAAAGGCCGTGTTTATGTGATCAACAAAACAAACCCGCGCTTCAAAGCCCGCCAGGGTTAAACCGCGTAAAATTGCAATTTTGCAAAGCCGCCATTTTGCAAAGCCGCCCCAGAGATGAGGCGGTTTTTGCTGTTGCCCGCTTAGTCTCTCTGGATAAAAGCCAGCCGCAAGCCAAGTAGTAAAAACAAACCGCCAAAGCTACGCCGGATTCCGACCAGCAGTTTTGGCCGTTGCTGCACGCCTTGGCGTAATGTGGCCGCAAACATACCGATGATTGCAAAGGCAACAAATGTCATCACCATAAATACCCCGCCAAGCATTGCCATATCAAACATCGGACTGGTTGACGTGGTGCTGATAAACGGCGGCAAAAGCGCCAGAAAAAATACCGATAGTTTTGGGTTTAACAGGCTTGCCAAAACCCCGCGCCAGACAATTTTGCCGCCGTGGTGGATTTCGGGGCCATTTTCCAGATCAAACAGGCTCTTGTCGCTAACCGTTTTCCAACCCAGATAAAGCAGAT
>CAYYXZ010000205.1:0-3974 GCA_964475715.1 uncultured Marinosulfonomonas sp.
ATGAACCGCGTTTTGATCCGGCCGATATTGACCGGGTTCGTGCGCAGGTAGTCGCAAGTCTTTTGGCTGGTAAAAAGAATCCAAGCCGACTTTCTGGCAAACATTTCAATGCCTTGGCCTATGGCGATCACCCTTATGGCTCAAACCGTGACGGCACGCTGGATTCGGTTAAATCCTTAAACCGCGACGATTTAATTGCCGCCAAGGCCGCCGTGATGGCGCGTGACCGTTTGTTCGTCGGGGCGGTCGGCGATATCACGCCAGAGGCGCTGGGCAAATTGCTGGACGATTTGCTGGGTGGTTTGCCTGCAACCGGTGCAAAAATGCCGGATCGGGCCGATTTCTTGCTGCAAGGCGGCATTACCGTGGTGCCATTTGACACCCCGCAATCGGTGGTGACATTTGGCCACGAGGGCATTCACCGCGATGATGATGATTTCTTTGCCGCGTTTTTGATGAACTCGATTTTGGGCGGCAGCGGCATGCAATCGCGCCTGATGGACGAGGTGCGCAAAAACCGTGGGCTGACCTACGGGATTTTCACTTACCTTGCCTCGCGCGACCTTGTGGATGTTTACATGGGGCGAGTGTCCACGGCCAATGATCGGGTTGCCCAAACCATCGAAGTGATCCGTGATGAATGGGCTAAAATGGCCCAAAACGGTGTGAGTGCGGATGAATTGGAGCGCACGAAAACCTATCTGACGGGCGCTTATCCTTTGCGCTTTGACGGCAACGGGCCGATTGCAAATATTCTGGTTGGAATGCAGCTGGATAATCTGCCGATTGACTATATTGCCACCCGAAATGACAAGGTAAATGCGGTGACGCTGGAAGATATTGCGCGTGTGGCCAAACGTATGGTGCGCCCCGAGGATCTGCATTTTGTGGTGGTTGGTCAGCCCGAGGGGTTGCAGACAACAGATTAACCAGAGCCGGCAAATGCAGGTGGTCGAATCGGCATTCGCTGTGCTATTTCTAGTGGCATGTCCGCGCAAAACCCCAATATAGGCGAAAACCGTCCAAATAATCAGCCCGCGATTCAGCCCGTGATTCGGCAGCTGGATGATACCGCGATTAACCGGATCGCGGCGGGCGAGGTGGTCGAGCGGCCCGCTTCGGCGGTAAAAGAGCTGATCGAAAATGCGCTGGATGCCGGCGCAAAACGCATCGAGATTTTCTATGCCGATGGCGGCAAAACCCTGATCCGGGTGGTGGATGATGGCTGCGGCATTTCGCGGTGCGATTTACCCTTGGCCATGTCGCGTCACGCCACCAGCAAAATTGACGGCTCCGACCTGTTGAACATCCACACCTTCGGTTTTCGCGGCGAAGCTTTGCCGTCATTGGGGGCGGTTGGAAAACTGACAATCACCTCGCGGATCAGCGGCGAGGATGGCGCGTCTATCCGTGTGGCGGGCGGCAAAATGGAGCCGGTAAAACCCGCTGCCCTGACGTCGGGAACTGTGGTGGAATTGCGTGATCTGTTTTACGCCACCCCGGCGCGTTTGAAATTTTTGCGCAGTGATCGGGCCGAGGTTCAGGCGATTGGCGATGTGGTCAAACGGCTGGCAATGGCCGAGCCTTTTGTCAGCTTTAGCTTGCGCGATGTTTCCGGCGGCGGGGCCGGGCGTTTAAGCTTTCGCGCCGATGCCGAAACCGGCGATTTGTTTGACGCGCTGCACGGGCGGCTTCGTCAGGTTCTGGGGGCAGATTTTGCCGAAAATGCGCTGAAAATCGATGCCGAGCGCGAGGGGCTGGCCCTAACCGGATACGCCGCTCTGCCGACATTTTCGCGCGGCTCGGCCGTGATGCAATATTTATACGTTAACGGGCGCCCCGTGCGCGATAAATTGTTGATCGGCGCACTTCGCGGGGCTTATTTTGATTTTCTGTCGCGTGACCGGCATCCGGCCGCGGTGCTGTTTTTAGAATGCGAGCCGCATCAGGTTGATGTGAATGTGCATCCGGCCAAATCCGAGGTCCGGTTTCGCAATCCCGGCATCGCGCGCGGGCTGATTGTTTCGGCGCTGCGCCATGCCTTGGCCGAGGCGGGGCACCGGGCCTCAACCACCGTGGCCGACGGGGTTTTGGGCGCGTTCAAAGCTGGGCCAGCGGGGCGAATTTATCAGATGGATCGCCCGTCGCAAGGCGCGTTGCAGGCCAGTTATCAGGCCCAAGCTCCGGCATTTCAAGGCCAAGGGTTTGCCGAGGCCAGCGCCCGTTTTGAAGACCCGATTACCGATGATGCGCCGACAGATTTGCCGCTGGGGGCCGCGCGCGCCCAAGTGCATGAAAATTATATTATCGCCCAAACGGCCGATGGCATGGTGATTGTTGATCAGCACGCCGCCCACGAGCGGTTGGTTTATGAAAAATTAAAGACGCAGATGGCGGAAAATGGAGTGGCCTCGCAAGCGCTGTTAATCCCTGAAATCGTTGAACTTTCCCAAGATGATGCAACGCGTTTGCTGGAAATATCCGCTGATTTGGCCAAGCTGGGTTTGCGCATCGAGCCATTTGGGGCCGGATCAATTGCGGTGCGCGAAACGCCGGCGGTTTTGGGCACGGTTAATGCGCGCGCCATGATTTTGGATATTGCCGACGAGCTGGCCGATCTGGGCGACAGCCTGACTGTGCAGGCCCGCGTTGAGGCGATTTTGAGTAGCATGGCCTGTCACGGCTCGATCCGGTCGGGGCGCCGGATGCAGGCCGATGAGATGAACGCGCTGCTGCGCCAAATGGAGGCCACGCCCCATTCCGGCCAATGCAACCACGGACGCCCGACTTATGTCGAGCTGAAATTGGCGGATATCGAGAGGCTGTTTGGGCGCAGATGAAAGATGTGATGGATAGGTTTGGCGAGCTGTGGCTGCTGCTGGCGGCGACCGGTGCGGGGCTGCTTTTACTGCTGGTTATTCTGTTGATTGTGGTGCTGGTTCGTGTCGGCAAATCGGCCAGAATGATTGCGCCGCTGAACCAGCAAATCGGCTATCTGGGCCAGCATGTGCAAAACCTGACCGATGGTCAATCGCAGTTGGTCGGTGGCCTGCAAAACGTCAGCCAAACCCAGACCGTAGCGCAGGCGCAATTGATGAATACGCTTGAGCAACGCCTTGCCGAGGTGCAGGCCAAAATGAGTGAAACCCTGCATGGCGGCACGCTGAAAACCACGCGATCACTGGCCCAGTTGCAGGAACGTTTGGCCACGATCGACAAGGCGCAGGACAATATTGAAAAACTGTCGGGCGATGTTTTGTCTTTGCAGGATATTTTATCAAACAAACAGACGCGCGGCGCGTTTGGTGAAATTCAGTTGAATGATATCGTCCTAAAGGCGCTGCCGAGCGACAGTTATAAACTGCAAGTCACGTTATCAAATGGCAAACGCGCCGATTGTCTGATTGATCTGCCCAACCCTCCGGGACCGATCGTGATTGACAGCAAATTCCCGCTGGAGGCCTATGAGGCGTTGCGAAATGCGAGCAATGACTGGGAAATGAAAGCGGCGGTTTCGGCCTTTAAAACCTCGGTTAAAAAGCACATCAAGGATATTTCCGAGCGCTATATTATCGAGGGCGAAACGGCGGATGGCGCGCTGATGTTTTTGCCGTCTGAGGCGGTTTATGCCGAGCTGCACGCCAATTTTCCTGAATTGGTTCGGATCGGTTTTGCCGCACATGTCTGGATCGTTTCGCCGACCACTTGCATGGCCACATTAAACACAATGCGCGCGATTTTAAAGGATGCGCGGATGCGCCAGCAAGCCGGGGCAATCCGGAAAACCTTGCGCCTGCTGCACCGCGATGTCGAGATGGTGGTCGAGCGGGTTGGCAAGCTGGACAGTCATTTCAATCAGGCCCGCGCCGATCTGGACGGGATTGGCACAGCAGCACAGCGGGCTGGCAAACGCGCCGCCAAGCTGGATAATTTCGATTTTGAGGAACTGGCGCCAGAAGCATCCGATACAAATG
>CAYYXZ010000206.1:0-3927 GCA_964475715.1 uncultured Marinosulfonomonas sp.
ATTGTGATTTTAAAATTGCGGCTTGCGCCTTTTGGCGGCTTTGGAAACGGCGATGAGCGTTTGATGTGGCGCAGGGCAATGCTGTCAATTTTGGCAGAACCCGAGCTGCGCAAAACCCGCACCGAGGTGGCCGCACCGCTGTCTGAAACCCTGAAGGAAACCACGGTTTTTCCGCCTTCCCGCGCGCTTTCCTTGCGGGTGCGCTGGATTTTGCGCATCACCTTGCCCCAATAATTCGAGGCCGCCGCATTGCCCACCGCCGCCTGTATTTTGCCCGGCTGCACGCTTTGGGCTGCACGCGCTGTGGCGCTGCCATCGGTTTGGCCGCGCCTTGCCGCCTGTGTGCTTTGTGCGCTGGCGGCGGGTTTTGCCGGTTTTGCTGTGCGCGTTTGCGGGCGCGCCACCGGAGGCCGCGTATCAGGGCGTGCCTTTTGAACCTTGATCGGGGTTGTGGCCTTGATGATTTCAAGCGGCTCTGCCGGTTTGGCGGCCGTCGGGATGACTGTGGGTGTGGGCGTTAAATTCAGGGCCGCAACCTGTTTGGTAATTTTTGCCAGCACCGGATTTATTGTGTTTTCTGCAACCACCACAGCTTTTGTGCTGTTGTCGGGCGGCGGCGGGCGGGTCTTGATCTCGGTAACCGGCGCAGGCCTTTGGGCATCTTCAACAGGCACCGTTTTGAGCGGCGCATCCGGCGGAGGCGGGGCGGAAACGCTTTGGCTCAGATCGGCAAAACTGTTGCCAAGCCGCGCCATTTCGGTTTGGCCACCGCCTTCAATTTGCACGCCGGTCTCGGGCATCGAAATGAAACCGGCCAAATGCAGGCCCAACGATGCGGCCACCGCCGCGCCGGCCATAAACAGCGTGCCGGCTCTCATTGCAGGCTCCGTTCGGTGACCAAAAACACCTTATCGGCACCCGCCATTTGCAAGGCGCGACCGATTTCAAGCAGTTTTAGCGCCGCCAGATCCTGATCCGGCACAATGCGCACCACGGTTTCATCCAGTCCCGGCTCTAGCGCGGCCATTTTGGCAACATAACTGGCCGCATCAATCGGGTTGCCGCGATACATCATCATGCCATCCGCTGTGATCACCATCGCATCCGGTGGCGCGCGCCCCTCAAGATCACGGGTGGAAACCAGCGTTAAATCAGGGTCCAGCGGCGGAGCCAGAGTGCCGGCGATCAGGAAAAATATCAGCATCAGAAAAACCACATTGATCAGGGTTATCGTTGGCTCGCGCTTTGATTTTACCGCCGGTTTGGTGAGCATTTATTTACCCCCCAAAACCTGAACCGTGATGTCATCGGAGCGGCCCAGAACCGCCAGCAAATCAACCAAACGTTGCGAGGTAACCGAAACGGCAACACTGACCAGCACCGTTTGTTTTGGTGTTTCAGGCTCACCGGATTTAAGCGCGGCCATCAAATCATCCAAGCCGTGCGGGATGCCGTTAAGGCTGATCTCGTCTTGCGTCAGGCGCAAAAATATCGGGGGTTGGGACGACGGCGCGGTGATGCCTGATCCCGCGCCCAGCAGCTCGACTTCGGCAAATTTTGAAAAGGTCGAAGTCAGCATGAAAAACAGCAACAGCAGAAAGATCACATCAATTAACGGTGTCATCGACAAGGCACGCCTGCGAAACCCTTTATGCGGCATCTTAGCCAGCATGCGCGGCCACCTTCTGCACATCCGTCGCTGAAAGTTTTTCTGTTAATTTTATCTCCTCGATCAGAACTCCGGGGCAAAAAACCCGTTGCAGAGAGGTGTCGGCGAAACTGCGCTCGGCGGCGACACGGCTTTCCAGCCAAGTCAGCAAAAGCGCGGTGGGCATCGCAACCGCCAGTCCCACAGCCGTGGTCATCAGCGCAACCCAGATACCGCCGGCCAAAAGCGATGGATCAACCGCGGCACCTGCGCCCTGCAATTGTCTGAAGGCCTCGATCATGCCTAAAACCGTGCCAAAAAGCCCCAAAAGCGGGGACAGTTGGGCGATGCTGTCAAGCAGACGAAAGCCGCCTTCAAGTTTGGCAAACCTAGCCTGCGCGCTGGCCTCGATACGGGCGGGCAAACCGGTGTTGTCTTTGCGCGTGGCCACAGCTTTCATTGCGCCGCAAACCAGCGGGGCCAGATGGCTGGGGCTGGTTGCCAGCTGGTTTTGTGCCGCGGCTTCGTTGTCTGCGTCCCACAGGAAAAGGGCGGCATCCAGCCTGCTGTGCCGCCCGACACCGGCCGCGTAAAACTGCCATGTTTTAAACAGGATAACGGCCGCCGAAAGCACCGACATGACCAGTAAAATCGCAACCACAGGGCCGCCGGTATCAATGAGTGACACAATTGCATCACGGCCTTGGCTAAATAAATTCATCCCAGAACCTCTACCGAAGTTTTGGTGGAAAGTTTAAGCGCATCAATGCAATCGGCGCCGGTAATTCCTTGGCCGTAACAGGCATGCACATCATTTATCAAAACCCGCCCCAGCGCGTCGCAATCAAGGCCGGGAATGTCAAACTGGCGCACTCTTGGGCGACCCTGCGGCAGTTTTTGGAAATCAAACAGGGTCAGGCGATCAACACGGCCATCGGTTTTAAACAGCACGGTTTCAAACACCGCCTTGTCAAGGTCTTTGCCCATGGAGTTATGCGCCAGAAAAATCAGGCGACAGGCATTTTCCTGTTGGCTCAGGCTGTTTAATTCAATTGAAAGACGCGGCTCTGCCGATTGCTCGCCATAAGCGGCACTGGCGGCACTGGCGGCTGCGATAACGATGCCCAAGGCTAAATTTCTAGCTGTAAAAGCGCGCCGAAACCTACGGTTTAATGTTTTCACCTGACCAACCCTGCTGAAAAATTTGTTAATTTCTCATTATAGATTCCGAGTAAAATAGTCAAGAAAGCGCTCGCCCAGATTTCGCCTATATTGATTACCTGTGATTAAGCTGTTTGGTATTGTATAAAAAATATGTGTATAAGGGAATCTGTAAAACAGACCGATACAACCCAAAGGTTATCTGCCGCGAATGTTAGAGCGTATAATTAACTTACCACGGCCTCAAAAAAGGCTGTTCTTTCTTCTGTCTGATATGGCTTTGGTTCCAGTAAGCCTGTATTTGGCCTTTGTTCTTAAGCACGGCACATTCTTTCTGCTCGATGAAATCAGTAAATCATGGGCTTTATTTTTAACTGTAATAATTGTTAGCGGGCCAATCATTTACGCCCTGAAACTACCCCGAATCAAGCTTAACGCATTTGAAACAAGGGCAATGCTTCAGGTCAGCTTTACAGCATTGGCCTTGTCCATGGCAGCGGTGATTCTCAGCTATTTGCTTCAGTTGAACGGTGTTCTTTCTACGCTGTTTATTTTTGGCGCATTGTTTTTTCTGTTTTCAACATTGATGCGGGTGTTAGGGCTTTATTTGCTGACGTTTATTCTTGCTCGGGCCAATTCCATTCCATCCGTGGTGATTTATGGCGGCGGGACTGCGGGTATCCAGCTTGCTTTGGCGCTGCGCCAAGCCCGCGCCGCACGCCCGGTTGCGTTTATCGATGATGACACCAGCCTGCATGGGCTAATGGTTTCCGGCTTGCCTGTATGCCCGCGTGAAGAACTTGAAAAACTGCTTAGGAAAACAGGCGCCCAGCGTGTTCTGGTTGCCATGCCGTCAATTTCAAAAAAGCGGTTAAATGTCATCATTTCGAAATTGTCAAAGCTGCCTGTCGAGGTTCAGGTATTGCCAACATATGCAACTATGTTTCCGGGCAACAGATTGCTGGACACATTACGACCGGTTGTGGCAAATGATCTGTTGGGCCGCGACAAAGTAAATCTGGATATCCCTGAAATCGCCAAAACATATGCGGGTCGGGCTGTGATGGTAACCGGGGCTGGCGGCTCGATCGGATCAGAGCTGTGCCGCCAATTGCTAA
>CAYYXZ010000207.1:0-3897 GCA_964475715.1 uncultured Marinosulfonomonas sp.
GGCCGGATCACAATCTCAACCCGGCGGTTTAGCTGACGACCCTCGGGCGTCAGGTTGGATGCAATCGGCGCATCTTCGCCCCGCCCGAATGCGCGGATCCGCGCAGGTCTGACACCGGCATCCATCAGCACATGCGAAACAGCCGTTGCCCGACGTGACGACAGATCCTGGTTGTGCATCGCAGAGCCAACATTATCTGTATGCCCGACAATATCGACCGTGGTGTCAGGATATTGGCGTAAATTCGCGGCCATCCTGTCCAGATCACGGCGCAAATCCGAACGCACAAAGGCGCTATCGGTAGCAAACAGAATATCCTGCGGCATGGTTACAATCAGCTCGGATCCGGTGTTAACGATTCTGACATTTTCATTGCCAATATCACGGCGCAAATCCTGTGCCTGTCTATCCAGATTAGCGCCGATAAGACCGCCGACCAGCCCACCAATTGCAGCACCTGCTGCGGTTTTGGCCAATCGATTGTCGCCTTTACGCGTTGCCCCAAAAGCCCCGCCGACAAGCGCGCCAATAACGGCGCCGCTCTGGGTGCGGTTATTTTGCTCAGGGGGCAGCGGTGCCATACAGCCGGTTAGCGCAAAAACGCCCACGGTTAACAGGATGACGGATGTTCTGATTTTCATTATCTATGCCTCGTTTGAATTTACAGTTTTGTCTTGGCTTATTGATACAACATTGGGCGTTGTTATCGAATATCAAGCCGTTAATTGGGCCATAACCCGCCCAAACGCGGCTTTAGTCACTGTCGGCACGGGCAGATTCCCATGCCAGCATCGCACGTTTTACCGGCAAACCCCAATGATATCCCCCCAAACCACCGGATTTGCGCAAAGCACGATGACAGGGAATCAGCCAGCTAACCGGATTGCGCCCAACCGCCGTTCCAACCGCCCGCATTGCACGCGGTGCCCCGATGGCCTGCGCAATTTCAGAATACGTGGTCACATGGCCGGATTGGATCGTTAACAAAGCCTCCCAGACCTTAATCTGAAACGGGGCGCCGATCAGGTGCAGATCGGCCTGACCTGACCGGGAAAATGCGGCATCGACCCATTTAAAAAGCGGTGCCTGATCGTGAATAAATTGCGCCATCGGCCAGCGCGCGCATATCGAGCATGACAGCATCGCGCCCGGTTTCAGCCGCAAAGGCCAAACCACACAGCCCTTTATCCGTGCCCATGGCCAAGGCTTTGCCAAAGGGGCTATCGAACCAGCCATAACGGATAATCAACCCGTCACCTTTGCGGGCAAATTCCCCCGGGCTCATTGCCTCCCAACGCAGGAACAAATCATGCAAACGCCCACTGCCCGAAAGGCCAACAGTGTCGGCCGTTTGCAGGGTTGTGAAGCGCTGATGCAACAGGGTTTTGGCAAACCCCAAGGTCAGATATTGCTGATAACGTTTGGGCGATGTGCCGACCCAGCGGCTAAAGATACGCTGGAAATGGGCCGGACTCATTTGCAACTGCGTGGCCAGTTGCTCAAGCGACAAATCACGCCCTCCCGCCCCGTCAATAATTTTTATTGCGCGGCTGATGACACCGTAATGATATTGCTGATCCATGGTTTATGATGGCGCAATCCGGCCCTTGGGTCGACCCGAATCTTGCGCATGTTCGCGGACTTGTTGCAGATACCGGAACCTGACATACCTAGCCCCGATGGAAAAACAAATGCGCTATCAGACAATCAGCGAGGTGTTCCGCCGCTTTTGCGAAATGGAACCCGAGCCAAAAGGCGAGCTGAACCACACCAACGCCTACACCCTGACAGTGGCGGTGGCATTATCGGCGCAATCAACCGATGTCGGGGTTAACAAAGCCACCCGTGCGTTGTTTGAAATTGCCGACACGCCGGAAAAAATGCTGGCTTTGGGCGAGGCCAAGTTGATCGGGCATATTAAAACCATCGGGCTGTTTCGTCAAAAGGCAAAGAACGTGATCAAAATGAGCCAGATTCTGGTGGATGACTTTGATAGCGAAATTCCCAGCTCGCGCGCGGCGTTGATTATGCTGCCCGGCGTGGGGCGCAAAACCGCGAATGTGGTTTTGAACATGTGGTTCGGCCAACCAACGCAGGCCGTGGATACGCATATTTTCAGGGTCGGTAACCGCACCGGAATTGCACCGGGAAAAGATGTAAATGCGGTGGAAATTGCTATTGAAGACAATATTCCCGCACAGTATCAACAGCACGCGCATCACTGGCTGATCTTGCATGGCCGTTATGTGTGCAAGGCGCGCAAACCCGTGTGCCCGAATTGTATTATTAATGATCTATGCCCCTACGAGGAAAAAACCCTATGAGCAAAAAATATCAAATCGTCGGTATCGGCAACGCATTGGTAGATATTCTGGCCCACACCGAGGATAGTTTTTTAACCGATAACGGCATCCAAAAAGGTATCATGCAGCTGATTGATATGGATCGCGCCGTTGATCTTTATGCTAAAGTTGGTCCCGCCACCGAAATTTCCGGCGGATCGGCTGCCAACACCATTGCCGGTGCCGCGCATCTGGGCGCACGCACGGCTTATGTGGGCAAAGTAAAAGATGATCAGCTGGGCGCAATTTTTACCCATGATCTGCGTGCGCAAGGCGTGGTTTATGAAACCAAGCTGGCCAATGCCGACATTGATCAGGAAACCGGGCGCTGTATTGTGTTGGTTTCACCTTGTGGCGAGCGCTCGATGAACACCTATCTGGGGGCAACAGATTTACTGCACCCCGATGATATTGATCTGGCCATGATGGCGGACACGCAATGGATTTATCTGGAAGGGTATCGTTTTGACGGGCCCCAAAGCCATGAGGCATTTGCCAAGGCCAACAAGGCTTGCATCAGCGCGGGCGGCAAAGTTTCGCTAACTCTGTCTGATCCGTTTTGCGTCGAGCGTCACCGCGATGCGTTTCGTGCCATGATCAAATCCGACATTGATCTGCTGTTTTGCAATCGCGATGAGATGTTATCCATGTATCAAACCGATGATTTTGATGCTGCATTGGGCCAAGCCGCCGCCGAAGTTGAAATTGTGGCGTGCACAGATTCAGACAACGGCGCGCATATTTTATCTGGCGGCCAGCGCTGGCACGCCCCTGCCATTCCAACAAATATTATAGACGCAACCGGGGCCGGAGATTTATTTGCCGGTGCATTTTTGTGGGGTTTAACCAACGGCCACAACCCAGAGACTTGCGGCAACATGGGCTGCGTCGCGGCGTCGGAAATCATCAGCCATATTGGCGCGCGTTGCGAAGTGGATCTAAACGAATTGTTCCGCAAACACGGGTTTATCTCGGGAACTTAGGCCGGATATTGGCAACCTTAAATATCACAACAAAGGTATTTCGCGCTCGGTATGGGCGCGAAATATTCTAATCATCCATCTTCAATGCCGAAATAAACGCGCTTTGCGGAATTTCAACCTTGCCGAACTGGCGCATCTTTTTCTTGCCCTTCTTTTGCTTTTCCAGCAATTTTTTCTTTCTCGAAGCATCGCCGCCATAACATTTTGCGGTCACGTCCTTGCGCATCGCCGATAGCGTTTCGCGGGCAATCACGCGCCCGCCGATCGCGGCCTGAATCGGGATTTTGAACATGTGGCGCGGGATCAGATCTTTTAGCTTTTCAACCATCGCCCGCCCGCGAGCCTCGGCACGTTCAAAATGAACCATGGTCGACAACGCATCCACCGGCTCCTCATTGACCAAAATTGACATCTTACCAACCGGTCTTCGCGATACCCTTCCAGCACATAATCAAACGACGCATAGCCCTTGGTCACCGATTTCAGCCGGTCATAAAAATCAAACACAACCTCGTTCAGCGGCAAATCATAAACCACCATGGCACGCGATCCGGCATAGGTCAGATCCATCT
>CAYYXZ010000208.1:0-3879 GCA_964475715.1 uncultured Marinosulfonomonas sp.
ATTCGGATGATCCCGTAGAAAATTTCAAACGGTTAGTCGGCTTTGTTTGATATTTCGGGCCATTTGAGGCCCGAGCAAACAGGCCGCGCGCCAAACACCCCGCCAAACACCCCGTAGAATTACGCACAAAAAAAACGCCAGCACGAGGCTGGCGTTAAGTTATTGAGGCAGGTTTCATACAGGCAAGAAACCTATCGAGCAGTAAAGTCTTTATAAGCAATCTTATGCCGCGCGCCAAGCTAAAAGTTTGATATAATTAAATTCCCTTGTTAGGTTGCGGGCAATGAAACAAGGAACATGAGGTTTTGTTGCCAAAATGAAAACAGTTTTTTTCGCGCCCACCCGCTATTTAATTGCAATTATCTGCCTGATTTTATCAACAGGATTCGCCGCCGCCGAGCCAAAGCACGCAATAGCTATGCATGGCGACCCTGCCCTACCACCGGATTTTGTGTCTCTGCCTTATGTAAACCCTGACGCCCCCACCGGCGGGCGCATCGTGGTGGGCGAGGTCGGCAGCTTTGATTCTCTGAACCCGTATATCTTAAAGGGGCGCGTTCCTTGGCAGCTTCGATTTTTGACCCACGAAAGCCTGATGGGCCAAAGTTGGGACGAACCACTGACAGTTTACGGCCTTTTAGCCGAATCGATTGAGACCAATGATGCGCGCAGTTGGGTCGAATTTACCCTGCGAGAAGAGGCCCGCTTTTCGGACGGCAGCCCGGTTACGGTTGAAGATGTGCTGTGGTCTTATGAAACGCTGGGCACCATTGGCCATCCGCGTTACCACGGCGTCTGGAACAAAATTGAAACGGCTGAAAAAACCGGCGACCGAAAGGTGCGTTTTACCTTTAATGTCGAGGATCGCGAATTGGCCGTGATCGTGGGTTTGCGCCCGATTTTACAAAAATCGCAGTGGGAGGGTAAAGACTTTGCCAACGCGACAATGGAAATCCCAATCGGATCAGCACCTTATGTTGTCGATAGTTTCGAGGCCGGGCGTTATGTTTTGCTAAAACGCAACCCGGATTATTGGGGCAATCATTTGCCATTTCGCCGTGGCACCAACCAGCTTGACGAAATTCGGATGGAATTTTTTGGCAGTGCCAATGTGTTTTTCGAGGCCTTCAAATCCGGCGAGATTGATTTCATGCGCGAAGGCAACGCCGGCAAGTGGGAAACCCGCTATGATTTTCCGGCCGTTCGATCCGGAGATATCATCAAATCGCGCATCCCCCACCAGCGCCCCACCGGCCTGACCGGTTTGGTGATGAACACCCGCCTGCCCGTATTTTCCGACTGGCGTGTGCGCGAGGCCATGATACTGGCCTTTAACTATGAATTCATCAACCAGACGTTGAACGGCGCTGATCAGGCGCGCATTACCTCGTATTTCTCAAACTCGGTTCTGGGGGCCAGACCGGGTGCGGCCACGGGGCGGGTTGCCGAATTGCTGGCGCCTTTTGCCGATGATCTGCTGCCCGGCGCGCTTGAGGGCTACACCCTGCCCGTTTCCGATGGCAGCCAGCGCAACCGCAAGAATATCCGCGCCGCGATGGCGCTGTTTTCCGAGGCCGGTTGGGAGGTTAAAGACGGTGTGATGCAAAATGGCGAGGGTCAGGAGTTTACCTTTGAGATTTTGCTAAAGCAGGGCGCATCGAGCGCGCAGCGGATCGTTGATATTTATGTGCAATCGCTAAAACGGCTGGGAATTAGCCCGCAGGTTATGATTATCGACAGTGCCCAATACAAAGAACGCACCAATGTTTACGATTTTGGCATGGCCTATTATCGGCGCGGAACCTCCTTGTCTCCGGGCAACGAACAGATGCTTTATTGGGGCAGCGAAGGTGTGACAAAACCGGGCACGCGCAACTGGATGGGCATGAATTCCCCGGCCGCCGAAGCGATGATAAAGCACATGCTCAACACCCGCGATCTTAAGGAATTTCACGCCGGCACCCGCGCGCTTGACCGCATTATTACGTCGGGTCGTTATGTGATTCCGATCTGGGCAATCGGGGCCTCGCGCATTGCCTATAAGAAAGAATTGCATTATCCTGCCGATATTTTACCGATGTATGGTGACTGGATTGGTTTTCAGCCCGATGTCTGGTGGTTTGAGGAGTGAAAGCATGAAAAAATTACTATTTCTCTGCGCCGTTTTGATGCTGGCGTCATGTGCCACTGTCGAGGGCCTTGGCCGCGATATTTCAGCCG
This sequence comes from uncultured Marinosulfonomonas sp., assembly GCA_964475715.1. Lineage (GTDB taxonomy): Bacteria > Pseudomonadota > Alphaproteobacteria > Rhodobacterales > Rhodobacteraceae > Profundibacter. The sequence goes on from CAYYXZ010000208.1 coordinate 2,221, forward strand.
GTGCGCAAAAAGTTAACGACGTTCTGTAACGCGGCACTTGATCCGCTTAGTGCAAGCGCTTATATGTCGGGTGTCGGGCAACCGACTATGGGCATAAACGCGCATGTAATAAGCGGATCGGACCCGGGGGCGGTACCCGGCGACTCCACCACAGCCCGTTCATTTGACGGTTTTGGGGTCGAAATAGGATCGACGAACGTCTAAAGATGTTAGCTTTGTTTCGGTGAGATACCACCGTTATCGGTTCACTAAAGCTAGTTGCAAATGACAACAAAGCTCCGATGGCTCTGGCTGCGTAAGCGGTTCGATCTATCGAAATCTTAAGTCCTTACGCTTAGCAGCCTAAGGCGGGGTTTGCAGGTACCTGGCAACAGAAACCTGCGCTTTATCCCTCGTATTGAAACCACACATGTATTGGTGTAGATAGTCTACAGTTATACAATCGGAATATTCATGCGCCTTATCAAAAAAATCGAGGTAAAATACCTCAGATCATTATATAATCTGAACCTGGATAAAGCGGGAGATTTGAACGTTGTGTTTGGTCGCAACGACAGCGGTAAATCGAACCTGCTTCGTGCACTGAATTTGTTCTTCAATGGCAAGACAGAGCCATATCAATCCTTTGATTTCAGTCTGGATATGTCTGACCCGCGCAAAGCTGAGGCCCGAGCCGCAAAAGGGAAACAGTTTTTCTGGATTAAAATTACTTTTACGTGTCCGGAAAATTACCAAAATGCCCTCGGAAATGAGATTGTCATAAAAAAACAATGGAACCGTGAAGGAAATATGACGGCGACGACGATGGGAAGCAAAGACATAAATCAGGCACGGCTTACTAGATTTCTAAATGAAATCGACTTCACCTATATCCCCGCCGTCAAAGACAAGAACGTTTACGCTGATTTAATTGAACGAATGTATGGCGCTGCTGCTGACCCCCCCCGAACTGACAAACGCGACAACAAATTTCATTGATGCAATTAGCGGGCGGGCCTCATCGCTAACCAAACAGTTGACGTCGATATTTCAAACAGAAACAAAACTCGCTCCGCCAACCGATATGCAGCGCTTGTTCCGAAATCTTGATTTTTCTCACGGGCCAGATCAACATTCCCTGTTTCGACAAAAGGGTGATGGGGTGAAAGCACGCCATTTACCCGAGATTCTTCATTTTATCAATCAAAACGAGGCTCGCAATAAATATTACCTTTGGGGCTTTGAAGAGCCGGAAAATTCACTGGATCTAGGGGCTGCAAAAGACGAGGCCGCACGATTTGCAGATTTTGCCAAACGTGCGGATACGCAGATTTTTGTGACCAGCCACTCACCTGCGTTCTATCTGTCTGAGGTAAATACAGGTGCCAAAATCCGCCGCTTTTTTATCACCAAACAAGAAAAGCATAATGAAAAAGAAATGCGGCCTACGAATGCGGCAAAACCAATAGATAAAATTGCTGATGCCGAGACTGAGATGGAGCAAGCAGGGTTATTGCAGCTTCCCTTTGTGATCCGGAAAATGGATGAGCATCAAAAGGCCCTGGGAAAAAGCGAAAGGGTGCAAGCCGAACAAGCCAAAGAAGTGGATGAACTGAAAAGCATTATGAACCGCCCCCTGTTTGCCGGAGGCTCCAAAGTAAGTATGGATGGAGCCTATGG
>CAYYXZ010000209.1:0-3847 GCA_964475715.1 uncultured Marinosulfonomonas sp.
CGCCGAGGCCACAAATACCGAACTATAAGTGCCCACAATCACGCCCCAGATCATTGCAAACACAAAGCCACGGATCACGTCACCCCCCAGCACAAACAGCGACACCAACGCAATCAGCGTGGTCACCGAGGTCATCACCGTGCGGCTTAGGGTTTCGTTGATTGATCTGTTCAAAACATCCTTTAGCGGCGTCTGTTTGAATTTTCGCAAATTTTCGCGCACCCGGTCAAACACCACCACAGTATCATTCAGCGAATACCCGACAATCGTTAACAAAGCCGCAATAATCGCCAAATCAAACTTGATCTGCACAAGACTGAAAATGCCGATCGTCAGGATCACATCATGCACAAGTGCCGCCACCGCTCCGACCGAAAACTGCCACTCGAACCGCAGCCAGATATAAAACAGCACCGCCGCCATCGCTGCAATCACCGCCAGAATGGCCGTCTGGACCAATTCGCCCGAAACTTTGGGGCCAACCGATTCCACGGCCGCAAATGTAATCGACGGCTCGTAAGCTTGCAGCGCGGCCTTTACCTTGGCCACGGTTGCCGATGTGATTGCTTCATCGCCCTCTTGTGCCTCGATCCGGATCTGGGTGACATGCAAATCAGGAACCAGCGGATCAAACACCTCGGTGATTGAAATATCGCCCAGCCCCAGCGGTGAAAGCGCATCGCGGTAGGCCGAAACATCCACAGTCACCGCCGAATCCGTGCGGATCGTGGTGCCGCCCTTGAAATCAATTCCGTAATTCAGCCCCATGCTGAAAAACAGAAAAACCGAAGCCATCATTGCCAGTATCGACAAGCCGAATGTCAGCTTTGTGGTTTTGAAAAAATCCCATTTGGTACCTTTTGGTACAAGTCTTAATCGCATTTTCCTATACCTCGATTTCTTTTGGACGGCGGCGTTCAAACCAGAATACAATCATCAGACGGGTGACAAAAATCGCGGTAAACACCGACGTTATAATGCCAAGCCCCAAGGTAATCGCAAAACCGCGCACCGGACCAGCCCCCATCACAAACAAAATGACGGCCGTAATAAACGTGGTGATATTGGCATCCAAAATCGCCGAAAGCGCTTTTTCATAGCCCAGCTCAATCGCCCGCGCAGGCCCCCTGCCCGCATTTATTTCTTCGCGTATTCGCTCGAAAACCAGCACATTGGCATCCACCGCCATGCCCACAGTCAAAACGATTCCGGCAATCCCCGGCAGGGTCAATGTGGCCCCGACCATGCTAAGAAGGCCAAAAATCAGCGCGACATTAATAATCAACGCAATATTGGCAAATATCCCAAACAGCCCGTAAGACAGCGCCATAAACACCAGCACCCCGATACCGGCCACCGTCGCGGCAACTTTACCCGCATCGATGCTGTCCTGTCCCAATTCAGGGCCAATCGTGCGCTCCTCTAAAAATTCCATTCTGGCAGGCAAGGCACCGGCGCGCAACAACACCGCCAGATTGGTTGATTCCTGGACCGTGAAATTACCGGTGATAATACCGGATCCGCCCGCAATATGGCTCTGGATTGTCGGGGCCGAAATCACCACCCCATCCAGCACAATCGCAAAAGGCGAGCCGATATTTTTCGCCGTATAATCGCCAAATTTGCGCCCGCCGGACGGGTTAAAACGAAAACTTACCGCCGGTTGGCCATTTTGGTCAAACACAGGCTGGGCATCAACCAGATCCTCGCCCGTGACCACAGGCAGCTCCTCGACGATAAAATAAACGCCCTCTATCTCGGCATCGGCCAACACTTTATTGCGCGCACCCGGGTTTGCACCTGGGTCGCTGGTGCGACCGATCACCGGTTTAAACTCGAGTTTGGCGGTCGAGCCCAGCAATTCTTTCAATTCCTGCGCCGAGCCAAGGCCCGGAACCTGAATCAAAATCCGGTTGGTGCCCTGACGCTGAATCGTCGGCTCTCGCGTGCCAACCTCGTCGACCCGGCGGCGGATAATCTCCAATGAGCGCGCAATCGTCAGCTCGTCACTGGCGCGCTTTTCAGCATCCGACAGGATCATGGTAATCACATCACCCTCGGCGCTAAATTCAATGTCGTCCGAGCCAACACCGGCAAGCGTGGTCACAGGCCGGGCCAAACCGCGCACCAATTCCAGCGCGCGCCTCATGCCCTCGGGGTTGGCAATTCGCAGGCGCAATTCATCGGCAGGCGAGGGCAAACGGCGCACCGTTCCGACCGTATCACGTTCAGGGCGCAGCACATCGCGCACCTCGGGCCACATGCCTTTGACGCGGGCCTCGTAAACATCCGCAACCTGAATTTCAGCCAGCAAATGCGCCCCGCCACGCAGATCAAGCCCCAGATTAACCAGACGTGCAGGCATCCAGTTTGGCCATTGGGCCACGGCCTCGATGCGCGCGGGCGTGCTGCCCATCCTTTCAATCTCGATCAGGGCGTCATTATGCAGCTCGACACGCGTGTAAAAGCCGTTGGGCAGCGCCATCATCAGCCCAAACAGGCAAGCCCCCATAATCAGGATGCGTTTCCAAAGATTAATTTGCAGCATATTTTAGCCTGTCGTTAGAAAGGGTTACGAATCAGATCAGCTGTCGTTTGCCGGTTCGGTTTTATTTATCACCTGCGCAACCGTTGACTGGATCACCGTGACCTTGACGCCGGTTGCAATCTCGACCTCGATCTGGCCGCCTTCTTTGATTTTGGTGACTTTGCCCATCACGCCACCCTGCGTGACCACCTGATCGCCCCGGCGCAGCCCGTCAACCATAGCCCGGTGCATTTTGGCCTTCTTTTGCTGCGGACGGATCAGCAGGAAATACATGATGGCAAAAATCAGGATCAGCGGCAGAAAAGATCCAAGCATACTGCCGGCGCCACCACCGGCGGCCTGAGCATAGGCGGGAGTTACAAACATATTCATTATCCTCTTGTTTATGAGCGCGGTTTTATCAGCACAGATTTATCAGCACGGGCACAAAACCACCCGCATCGTTGGCGCGCACCCTATATGTGGTCAAATTGCTTGGCAAGCTATGATGCAGCACTATTGGGTCAGGTATGTGTATCGCAAACGTTTACAACAGGGCCAAGTCACGTCTAGGTTGAGAAAATCGTTAGCAAACGGGTGAATTGTGAAAAACAACAGACATTTAAAACAACTAATGATACGCAAACGCCGGTTTCATACGGCCGACCAATCCAGCCAGATCACCCGCATTAACGAACTAACCAGAACCGCCAAAATCAGCTGGTTTGGCCTGCTGTCCTATCTTGCCTTTGTCGGCGTTACCCTGATGGGCGTGACCGACGCCGATTTTTTCCTGATCGAGCGCGCCACCCAACTGCCGCTGATCGGCGTCTCCATTCCGACCATCCTGTTCTTTGCCGTGGCCCCGATCCTTGGCGTGGCCCTGTTTGCCTATCTGCACCTGCACCTGATAAAACTGTGGGAATCATTGCGCGATGCACACATCCCCGCCACCATCGACAACACCCCCCTGTCCGATCACCTGTCCCCGTGGGTGATCACCGATTTCGCCCTGTCATTTCGCCCCGGTGCCTTGCGCAAACGGCCACTGATCTGGCTGGTGCGGCTGACCAGCCTGCTGTTAATCTACCTTGGCCCGCTGATTGTGCTTGGCTTTTTTTGGTGGCGCTCGATGCCGGCCCGCAATGAATGGCTAACCCTGTCGGCAGGTGCTGCCCTGTTGCTGACCCTGTATATTGCCCTCACCAGCGCCAACAGATTGCGCAGACTAGAACCGAGCCGCAAACAACACCCCAAATTACGCTTTGCATTTCTAGCTTTTGCCGCCCTAACAGTGGCCTGCCTTAGCTGGTGGCGCAC
>CAYYXZ010000210.1:0-3821 GCA_964475715.1 uncultured Marinosulfonomonas sp.
GGAAAAACGTATCATCAATATATTAACCCGGAACGCGCGATGCCAGAAGCAGCATTTAAGGTGCATGGTTTGGGCGATGAATTTTTATCCGACAAACCGTTATTCAAAGATATTGCCCAAGCATTCCTTAATTTTATTCAGGATTCAACGCTGGTTATTCACAACGCCTCATTTGATATGAAATTCTTGAATGCTGAATTGAAACGGGTCAACAGGCCAGATATTCCAATGACCCAAGCCCTTGATACCCTCGCAATAGCCCGAAAAAAATTCCCCGGGGCCAATGCATCGCTTGATGGGCTGTGCCGCAGGTTTAACATTGATAATTCATCACGCACCCTACACGGCGCGTTGCTGGATTCTGAAATTCTGGCCGAGGTATATCTTGAATTGCTGGGCGGTCGTCAATCCGGATTTGCGTTAACCAGCAATGCGTCTAGCGCCAATAATAGTTCAAATAATAACTGGAGAGCGCGCCAGCGCCCAACAGCGCTTGCCTCTAAATTAACAAAAGATGAGTCTGCCGCCCATGATAAATTTTTGCAAAACATGGGCGACAGCGCGATTTGGTCTAAACTTTAAGCGTCTGCTTTTACTTCGGTTTCGGCCTCTGTTTCGGTTTCGGCACGTCGCGTTAATTCGGAGCGATACAGCGCAAGGAAATCGATATTTTCCAGATTTAGCGGCGGAAAACCACCATCGCGGGTGATATCACCAACAATACGGCGCACATACGGAAATAACATCCGTGGACATTCGATTAGCAAAAACGGGTGCAGCTGATCTTCCGGCACGTTCTCGATATGAAAAATTCCACCATATTCCAGCTCTAGCAAAAATAGCGGTTGCTGGCCTTCTTTGTTTTTTGACGTAATATTGAATTTGGTCACAACTTCGTATTGATTATCAACTGGGCGTTTTTTGGCGTCCAGATTAACCTGAACCTGAATATCAGGCTGAACGTCGCCATCGATACCTTTTTGTGCCACGGCATTTTCAAAAGACATATCTTTGATAAATTGTGCAAGCACTTGCATTTTCACTTGCGGGGTTTCTGCGCCGTTTTCGGCCATATTATTTCTCCTGTCAGGAATTACATTGATAGCGTGTTAGCAGGTCCGTTAACCGGTCTCAATCCTTGGTCCAGCCTGAAGGTTTGTTTGGCGGTGATTTTTTAGGCGGAACTTCGGTAAATTCACCTTCGATGATGTCGGGGCCCGGGTTTTGATGACGCGGCCGGCTGTTTTCAGTAGTAAAGCTCTGAACCTTGACCCGCGCTTTAAAATATCTGAATGTTGCGCTGCGAAACGGCGGAAACAGCAATAAAAACCCGACCCCGTCAGTGAAGAAACCCGGCGTTAATAACAATGCCCCTGCAAATAAAATCATCGCGCCATTTGCCAGCGGCTCGCTTGGATCACGCATTTCAGAAAATGACCCGCGCAGCTGATTCATTGCGGCCAGCCCTTGGGTGCGCACCAACCAAGTGCCTAAAAAAGCAGTGGCAATCACAATTCCAAGCGTTGCCCAAAGGCCTAAAATTCCGCCCAATTTAATAAATAACGCAATTTCTATCAACGGAACTGCGACAAATAGTAGAAATAACCACATTTCACCCTCATATAGAAAATAAGCCCATGGTGGACTTGATTACACCTAACGCATACAACATATGTGCGAACAACGCATGTTTCCATGCATTACTTTTATAAAAGAGGTTCTAAATGAACTCCCCCACGATCCAGCTACTTATTTTGCTCGGAATTGCTATATTCCTGATTTTAAAGCTCAAAGGTGTTTTAGGCACGCGCGAGGGTTTTGAAAAGCCCCCTGAACAACTTGATAGTAAACCAGCCAAAGCTGCCCCTAAATTTGAAGTTATCGAGGGCGGTCTGGATCGTGATATTACAGATCATGTCAAAGAAGACAGCGTTATTGCCAAGACGCTGGGTACAATGAAAAATACAGATCCCAGCTTTTCGGTCGGTGAATTTTTGCAAGGCGCAAAAGGCGCTTATGAAATGATTTTGATGGCCTTTGAGCGCGGAGATATGGATGCAATCAAGCCCTTTTTATCGGACGAGGTTTTCGAGACATTTTCCGAAGTGGTAGAGGCGCGCGAAGAACAAGGCTTTACGATTACCGCGACTTTTATCGGGGTGCGTGAAACAAAGCTGCTTAAAGCCAAGTATCTTAAATCAAAAAATACGGGCGAAGTGACGGTTAGATTTATTGGCGAGATGACTTCGATTGTACATGATAAAGACGGCAATGTTATCGAGGGCTCAGCCACTGAAATAAAACGGCAAAAAGATGTCTGGAGCTTTGCACGCACGATGGATTCCAATGATCCAAACTGGAAGCTGGTTGCAACAGGCGAATGAAACACGCTTTGCAGGCGGCATTGGTTGTGATGGCGATCGCCATCTCCGGTCCGTCTGCAAGCAAGGCCGCTCAATATTCATTGCTGGAATTCAAGGATCTGGACGGTTGGGAAGAAGACGACCACGCGCAGGCGTTAAAGGCGTTTTTGGTAACCTGTTCAATTAATAAAAAAGACGACTGGCCGGCATTATGTAAATTTGCCAAAACCAAACCAGATGCCAAAACCTATTTTGAAATGTTTTTCCGTCCTGTGTTGATCGAAGATGGCAGAAACGCGCTTTTTACCGGATATTTTGAGCCTGAACTAAACGGGTCACTCACCCAAAGCCCGCGTTTTCGATACCCCGTATATCGAAAACCTCCAGAGGCTAAGAACACAAGGCCATGGCTAACCCGGCGTCAAATAGAAGAAACAGACGTGATGAAGGGCCGCGGTTTAGAGTTGGCTTGGGTTGACGATTCTGTTGAGCTTTTCTTTTTGCAAATTCAGGGTTCGGGGCGCATTCGGTTGTCGAATGGTCAGTTGTTGCGTGTGGGTTATGGCGGCTCAAACGGGCATAAATCCCGTTCGGTTGGTCAAGAGCTTGCCCGGCGCGGGATTTTTTCAATACATCAGGTTTCAGCGCAGGTTATCCAGAATTGGGTAAAACGAAATCCGCATGAGGGTGCGGAATTATTGCGTCATAGCCCTTCGTTTCTTTTTTTCCGCAAAGTCACCAAAGTATCGGCAGATAAAGGGCCGATCGGGGCAATGAATCGTTCGGTTACAGACAGGCGAACACTTGCGGTTGATCCGCGCTACACCCCGTTGGGTGCGCCTGTCTGGATTGAAAAAGGCGGGCAAGATGCGATGCACCGTTTGATGATTGCGCAGGATACCGGATCGGCGATCAAAGGGGCGCAGCGCGCCGATATTTTCTTTGGATCCGGTGATAAGGCTGGCCGTGCGGCCGGGCGCATTCGTGACCCCGGGCGAATGGTGGTTTTGATGCCTGTCGAGGCTGCATTTTCTTTAGTGCCTGAGGGTTCCCAATGAGAAAAAACCCGCGCGGCTTGCGGCCGGAAGAACGCGATTTATGGCAACGTGTGGCTGAGCAATCGAAACCACTGCACCCTGCGCGGTTTTATCCGGTGAAACGGGTGGTTGAGAAAATAACCAACCAACCAACCAGCCAAATAATTCAGGATTTCAGGATTGGGCAGAACCTGTCTAAAGCAATGCCATCTCATAATTTGGCGCCACATATTTCCGACAACCTTAAGAGCGGTCCCGTTCATATGGACCGAAAATCTTACGCTAAAATGAAGCGCGGAAAGTTGGGACCAGAGGGAAAAATTGATTTGCACGGCATGACACTTGCCCGTGCGCATCCTGCACTTACCGGGTTTATTTTATCTGCATACGCACAACAAAAGCGGTTGGTTTTGGTGGTGAC
>CAYYXZ010000211.1:0-3754 GCA_964475715.1 uncultured Marinosulfonomonas sp.
AAAGACGGGATCTGGTTGAAACTCACACCTCGAAATATAGGTGAGGATGGGTCTTTAACGTGTTGATTTTTCATGATAATAATCAAGGACAAATACCCTTATCGCAGAGGCAAGACCGGCATCCATCCCGCGTGCGGCGTCAATTTGGGCGGCCAATACGTTAATTGGCTGGCCGCGCTCGGCGGCGATATCGCGAAAGGCTTGCCAGAATGCATCCTCCAAAGAAACGCTGGTGCGATGCCCCTTCAGGGTCAGGGAATGTTTTTTCGGCCGCGCATTCATTCCTCGTCCAGCTTGTGCTGATCCAGCATTTTTCGGGCCTTTTCACTCCGCGCAGCCAAGGCGATTTTTCCGGCTTTGGTCTGGCCGAATTTCAGCGAATTTGCATCCGCTTCTGTGCGTTTTTCATCGCGCGCGCGGGTTTTGCGCGCATGGTTCAGGTTTAAAATTTCAGCCATCAGTCTTTTGGCCCAATCATTTCTTCGGGGCGCACCACACGCTCGAATGTTGCCGCATCGACAAACCCCAGCGCAATCGCTTCTTGTTTTAAAGTTGTGCCGTTTTTATGCGCGGTTTTGGCCACTTTGGTTGCGTTGTCATAGCCGATTTCAGGCGCCAATGCAGTGACCAACATCAGGCTTTCGCGCATCAGTTTGTCAATGCGCACCGTGTCGGCCGCAATTCCGACCACGCAATTTTTGGTAAATGTGGCCGTGGCATCGCCCAACAATTGCATGGATTGCAGCACATTATAGGCCATCATCGGCTTGTAAACATTCAGCTCGAAATGCCCTTGGGATCCGGCAAAACCCACGGCCGCGTCATTGCCCATCACGTGAATGCAAACTTGGGTTAAGGCCTCGACTTGAGTCGGGTTGACCTTGCCCGGCATAATGGATGATCCCGGCTCGTTTTCGGGCAACATCAGCTCGCCCAGACCACAACGCGGGCCAGAGCCTAAAAACCGGATGTCGGAGGCGATTTTATAAAGCGAGGAGGCCACGGTTTTCAATGAGCCTGAAATTTCGACCATCGCATCATGGGCCGCCAGCGCCTCGAATTTATTGGGCGCTGTGACAAAGGGCAGGCCGGTGATCTGCGCCATATTTTGCGCCACCATTTCGGCCCAGCCCGGTGGTGTGTTCAAACCGGTTCCAACCGCCGTGCCGCCTTGGGCCAGCTCATAAATTCGCCCCAGCGAACCCTTGATCCGTTCGATGCTCATGGCGACCTGATGCACATAACCGGAAAATTCCTGTGCCAAAGTCAGGGGCGTGGCATCCATAGTGTGGGTGCGGCCAATTTTTATAATGCCTTGAAATTCCTGCACTTTATCCGACAGCGCCGCATGCAGCTTTTCCAAACCAGGCAGCAAAACCTCATGGGCGGTGGTGGCGGTGGCAATGTGCATGGCGGAGGGAAATGTGTCATTTGAAGATTGCCCCATATTCAGGTGATCATTGGGATGCACCGGTTTTTTGCTGCCAATTTCACCGCCCAGAATTTCAATCGCACGGTTGGCGATCACCTCGTTTGCGTTCATGTTTGACTGGGTTCCCGAGCCGGTTTGCCAGACCACCAGCGGGAAATTATCATCAAATTTGCCGGCTACCACTTCGGATGCGGCCGCGATAATTGCCGTGCCTTTTTCATCATCCAGCTTGCCAAGCGCCATATTGGCCTGCGCACAAGCCTGTTTGACCACAGCCAACGCGCGCACAATCGCGATGGGCTGTTTTTCCCAACCGATCGGGAAATTGATCAATGAGCGCTGGGTTTGGGCGCCCCAATATTTATCGGATGGCACCTCCAAAGGGCCAAAGCTGTCGGTTTCTGTGCGGGTTTTGGACATGGGCGGGATTCCTTTTGTTGATAGTCGCGTTTCAGGCTGCTGGCCTAGGGTTTGCGAAAACTATCAAGGTTGACAACTTCGGCGTCTTTGCGGCTGTCGTCCTCTGTAACATTTTCAGCCATCGGGGCCTCGTCGACAGCTTTGGCGGTGTCTTTGGCGGTGTCTTTGGCGGTGTCTTTGGCGGTGTCTTTTTTGGCGGTTATGGTTCTAATCAAGGCGGCCCCGGGCGTGGCTAACCTATCTTCTTCGCTGTCTTCTTTTGTGTCAAAACGCAAACCAAATTCAACCGACGGATCGACGAATGTCAAAATTGCATCATAAGGAATATAAAGCGGCTCTGGATTGTCGCCAAAATTAAGCGTGATGGCAAAGCCTGCATCGGTGATTTCCAGATTGTCAAACCAGTGCTGTATCACGATTGTCATTTCATTTGGATACCGGTCCGACAGCCAATCGGCAATTTCAACATCCGGGTGGTTGGTGTCAAAATTGATGAAAAAATGGTGTTGAGCGGGCAAGCCGTCTTTGGCGATTTGCTCTAGCACTTCACGGATCAGGCTGCGCATGGCGCGGTGCATCAGGTTTGGGTAATCAATTATTTTAGACATTTTGGGCAGCCCCTTTGGCAGATTATAGCCAACCATAAGATGTTCGCCAAGGAAAGGAAACGCTGTTTTTTCAAATATATGACAGGCCCAAACCGGCCAGTGCGACCAAAAACAGCACCAGTAATAAATCCAGTTTCAGGCGCAAGATCATCAGGGCCGACAGCAGCGTCAAAACCACGACCCGCCAGTCAAGCGAGGCCAGATCGGGTGTAAACAACGTTAGCGGGCCGTATTTAGTTGTGCTGACATCGGCAAAAAACACATGCAGCGCAAACCAGAGCGACAGCTTTAAAATCACTCCGACCACAGCCGCCGTAATGGCCGCCAATGCACCGCGCAACCGGGGGCGGGACGCGATCCATTCGATATAGGGCGCGCCGGTGAATATCCATAAATAACAGGGCACAAACGTCATCCAAAGCGCCAGTGTGGCGGCACCAAAACCCATCGCCATTCCCTGTTGGGCAAAGCCTGCAAGAAAAGCGACAAATTGCGTGACCAATATCAAAGGCCCCGGCGTGGTTTCGGCCAAGCCCAGCCCGTCCATCATTTGCGGTGTTGTCAGCCAGCCATATTGCGAAACCGCGGCCTGTGCCATGTAGGCCAGCACGGCGTATGCCCCGCCAAAGGTGACAACGGCCAGCTTGCCAAAAAACAGCCCGATCTCGGTTAAAAATGTGGCCCCGGCGGCCCAAAGCAGCACCACCGGCGTCCACCAGATTGCCAGCCAAATCACGATTGTGCGTAACGGATTGGCACCTTTGGGGCGGGGCAGGGGATCATCTGTGCTGCGCTGGCTCAGGTATCCGTAAAACGCTGCCATCACGATAATCAGCGGAAAAGGCAGGTTGAAAAAGAACATCCCGACAAAGGAAAGCGCGGCAATTAGCCAATGCGCCGCGCCGTGCAGCGCCTTTTTGGCCACCCGCAACAGTGCCTCGATTACAATCACCACAACCGCGGCTTTGATGCCGACAAACAGCGCCGCAACCCAGGCGATATCGCCATAAAGCACATAGCCCGCCGCCAATGCCATCATCACCACCGCACCCGGAATCACAAACAGCAAACCGGCAATCAGACCGCCTTTGACCCCGTGCAACCGCCAGCCCGCGTAGGTGGCGATCTGGGTGGCTTCGGGGCCGGGCAGCAGCATGCAAAACGACAACGCGTTCAGAAATTGTTGCTCGGTTAACCAAGGGCGCTGCTCGACCAGTTCGCGGTGCATCACGGCGATTTGGGCGGCGGGGCCACCAAAGGACAACAAACCGATGCGCGCGAAAATTCGGGTGAC
>CAYYXZ010000212.1:0-1952 GCA_964475715.1 uncultured Marinosulfonomonas sp.
CGGCCCCGACCGGTGCGGCCAATGCAATTTTAGCGGTTGATGTGACTCTGACGCCGATGGAGGGCAATGACGTTAGCCGCGATCTGGAAACCTCGTATCTGGGCGCGCAGCAAACCATCCCGACCGAGCTGCACTCCAAGCTGAATTTCAAGGTCGAGCTTTCACCATCGGGCACGGCCGGAACCGCTCCGGGCTGGGGTCCGCTGCTGCGCGGTTGCGGCGTGGCCGAAACTATCGTGGCGGCCACATCGGTGACCTATAATCCGGTCAGTAACAATCACGAGTCGCTGACATTTCACATCTGGATTGGCAGCACCCGTTACGTGCTGTTGGGCAGCCGTGGCAATGGGGCAATCACCGTCAATGCCCAAGGCATCCCCTATCTGGAATTCGAATTCACCGGGCTGTTCTCGCAACCATCCGAAGTCACGCGGGTCACACCATCCATCAGCGACTTTCAAAAACCGCAGTTGGGCACCAGCGCCAACACCCCGACATTTACTATGGCAGGCACCTCGTTTGTGATGCGCACAGCTAAGCTGGATTTGGGCAATGCGGTAGAAAACCGCTTTTTGATCGGTTCGGAATCGGTGCTGATTACCGACAAATCCGAAGTGTTTGAAACCACGGTCCAGGCAGTGGCCCTGACCGGCTTCAACCCGTTTTCGCTGGCGGCAAACCAGAGCGCAGTTGCCGTTTCACTGGTGCATGGCACCGGAGCTGGCAAGATTTCCACATTGTCGATCCCGCAAGCCCAGATGCAGCGACCGCAAGGGCTGGAAAACGCGCAGGATATCAAGGAATGGCCGTTGCGCCTAATTCCGCTGCCGACCAGCGGAAATGACCAGTGGACCTTGGCGCTGACTTGAGGCGCTGACCTAATAAAATACCCTAATTTTTTGAGATTTTCCGAAAGGACGAAGATGTTTAAACTTACCAAAAAACCCGAATTCATCCACGAGGTCCGCGTTAAGGTGCCTGTCGACGGCGGTTTTGAGGAGCAGACATTCAAAACCCGTTTTTGGGCGATGACGTTTGAGCAGACCGACAAGTTTGCGCTGGGAGAAAGCGATGGCATGCTCAGCTTTCTAAAGCTCTGCATTCAGGAAATTTATGACATTGTGGATGATGATGGCAAGGCGCTGGATTACAACGACAAGCTGCGCGATCAAATGCTGGGACTGCCTTATGTTCGCTCGGCGCTGCTGGAAACATATCTTGATGCAACCTTGCGGGGCCGTGCAAAAAACTCATAGGGGCCGGGCGCGCTTGGGCAAAGGGCACGCTCGGCCCGGATCAGTCACAAGAAGACGCCGATGATGCGCTGGCCGATGCAAAACGCTGGGGGATTGATCTGGATGTGGCAGATCTGACCGCGCGGATTGATCCGGCCCAATGGGACGGGGTCTGGCCTGATAATGTCGAGGCCATGCAGGCTTTTCTGGCGATTAGCAGCCAGTGGCGCATCTGTGGCCATCCGGCAGGAATCTATGTTGTCGGGCTGGATTACGCGGCAGCCAGGAGCGGTTTCGAGCTGGCCGATATAGAAGTAGGCCCGCAAGTCTGGGCCGATCTGCAACTGATTGAACAAGGCGCAAAATGCGCGATGAACGAGGGTTGAAATGAGTTTTAAAGCCAGCTTTTTGTTAACAGCCGATGGCAAACAGGCCAAGGCCGAGCTGGCCGCAACCGGCAAGGCCGTTGATGGCTTGGGCCAGTCGACAGCTAAAATGGGACGCGAGGGCAGAACAACTGCGGCCTCCACTAAAAAGCTGGGCGGCAGTGCTGCCTTTGCCGCAGCTAATCTCAAACGTATGGCCGATGCCGAGCGCCTTGCGATAACGAACACTCGTAAACTTGGGCGGGTCAACCAGACTGCCGCGGCGCATGTCGGCAACCTGACGGCCCAGTTCAACGATATCGGCATGATGATGATGGCGGGGCAAAACCCG
>CAYYXZ010000212.1:2052-3732 GCA_964475715.1 uncultured Marinosulfonomonas sp.
TGGCTGCGCGATTCCGGTGGCGCGGCCGCCACGCTGGAAGATATTATCGCCGAGCTGGAAACGACAGTATCGGGGTATCACAAAACCGCAGGTTTGGCCGCACAAAGCACCAGTGATCTGGCGGATAAATTTGGTATGGCCAGTGACAGCGCCAAAATTATGCTGGGAAATGTTGCAGACATGCAAAAGGTCGCGGCCGTTGAGGCCATGCAGGATGCGGTTGGCGCGTTGCTCAAAGAATTTGGTGGCTTCAAAGATACCCCGAACATGTTTTTGTGGGGGGCCGGTATGGGGTATACGGGAATACCGATGAGCGAGATACAGGTGTCCTTGGCCAACCTGAAGTCGGAATTCAGCCTGACCACGCAAGAGGCTGAGGCTCTGACATTGGCGCTGCGGGTCATGAGCGACGCCGACAGCCCCGATGCCGCCGTTGTTGCCGCCAGTGAATTCAGCGATGTTCTTTACCAGGTGTTTGGTACCGCCTCCGAGATACCCAAACCTTTGCGCGCTGCGGCTATTGCGGCTGCTGAATTGGCGGCCGAGGCGGGTAAAATACTTGCGACCGACGAAAAACTGGCCAAGGCGCGTCAGGCTATCAATAACGGTTTGCACGAAAGCTACCGGCTTTATGCGCAAACCAGGACTGTGGCAGCGGCGGCCGAGCAGGAGGCGCTGAAAATCCTCGCCAGCTTGAACGCGGAAAACACTCTGCGGGCGGCTATTTTGCAGCACGGTGAGGACAGTGTCGAGGTGGCGAAGCTGCGCCGCACTGCCGAGCGAAAAGTGTTTGAGGGGGTGCTGGATACGCTAGAGGTGTCGGAAAGCCTGAAGGGCGAAATGCGCGCGATCTTTGAGGCGGGTCAGGATTTGGCCAACACGGATATGGCGTCGGGTATCGGGGCGGCGGCTTCCAAGGCAGAAGAATTGGCCAAATGGCTGAATATATCGCTGGTCAGGGCATTGGAGCTATCGCAAATTACGCCGGATATGACCGATGAAGATGCGGCTATGGGCCAGCAGGTCATTCCCGATGCCACGATGCGCGCGCGGCAAAGAAAATCGCTACAACGTTTAACAAAGATGACAACACCGCGAATTTCGACAAGCGGCGCAAATGCAAAAGCTGCGGCCCAGGAAAGCGCGGCCGCCGCGCGCCTGACCGAAAGCTTGCGAGGCGAGCTGGCGATTTTGCGCGAATCCGATCCCTTGATGGCCGAAATGTTGCGCCACCGTGAAGCTCTGAAAGATGCAACCGATGCCGAGCGCGATGCGGTACGCGATCTGATCAGCGCGCGTCGCGCCGAGCAGGAAATCCTGACGCAGCGCGAGCTGTTCACCGACACCATGTATGATGCGCTGGACGGGCTGATCAGCCGTGGCGAAAGCTTTGCCGATGTGATGGACAATGTGGCCAAGGCGATACAGCGCTCGGTGTTGCAGGCGATTTTGCTGGGCGAAGGACCGCTGGCAAACCTGTTTGGCACCTCGGGCGGCGGCATTTTGAATGTTATCGGCACGGCGTTAATTCCGGGCAAGGCCGAGGGCGGCCTGATCCATGGCCCCGGATCGGGAACCTCCGATGATGTGTTGATGTTTGGCAGCTCGGGTGAATTCATGGTCAATGCCCGCGCAACGCGGCGTCACCGGCATCTGCTGGAGGCCATAAATTCGGGCACA
>CAYYXZ010000213.1:0-3725 GCA_964475715.1 uncultured Marinosulfonomonas sp.
ACGCATTATCGTGCCGAAGATCACCAGTGCTTTAAGGATGTGTTGGTTGTGAAGGGTAAAGAAAACCCGGAAAGCGATTTCGATCTGCTGGAAATCGTCGAAGTCACACCGGCCGCACAGGTTACTTACCCGCCAAACCACCCCAGCTTTGGTGGCGACGAGGTAAGCCTGAAGGGTGCCTGCAACATTGGTGCTTAAGGCGCGAAACACATAAAAACCTGCTGGCCGCGCCTTTATCGCTGCGGCCAGTAACCGGTTGAAACAACTCCAATAAATTTAAATAACCACACAGGTGAGGGCCATGGACGCAATCCTGCTGCAAATTCTTAACGGGCTTGACAAAGGCTCGGCCTATGCGCTGATCGCGCTGGGTCTAACGCTGATTTTTGGCACGCTGGGGGTGGTTAATTTCGCCCATGGTGCGCTGTTTATGATCGGGGCGTTTTGCGCCGTTACGCTTAATCGCATCCTGTCGCTGGGGCGCGAAACCATTGACCCGAACCGAACCGATTTCCTTGGCAATCCGCTCAGGGTCGAGATCCCTCATGTTTACGATATTTTCGGCCCTGAAATGGGCGCGACCCTGATTGAATGGTCGGTGCCGCTGGCGATTATCGTGACCATTCCGGTGATGATTGTCGTCGGCGTGGTCATGGAGCGCGGACTGATTAAACATTTCTACAAACGCCCCCACGCCGACCAGATTTTGGTGACTTTCGGTTTGGCCATTGTTTTGCAGGAAATCATCAAATATTTTTACGGTGCAAACCCGATCCCCACACCGGCACCTTCCGCTTTTGACGGAACATTCGATTTTGGCGTGCTGCTGGGCTTTGATGCGCAAACGATTATTTATCCCTATTGGCGGATGATTTATTTCGCATTTTCCATTGTGATCATCAGCGGAATCTTTGCTTTCTTGCGCTTCACCACTTTCGGCATGGTTGTGCGCGCGGGTATGGCTGATCGTGAAACCGTTGGCTTGCTGGGCATTAATATCGACAAACGCTTTACCATCATGTTCGGGCTGGCGGCTGCGGTGACGGGGCTGGCGGGTGTGATGTATGCGCCGATCGTTTCGCCCAATTATCACATGGGGATGGATTTTCTGGTGCTTAGTTTTGTGGTCGTGGTGGTTGGCGGCATGGGCAGTTTGCCCGGCG
Source organism: uncultured Marinosulfonomonas sp. (assembly GCA_964475715.1). Taxonomy (GTDB): domain Bacteria; phylum Pseudomonadota; class Alphaproteobacteria; order Rhodobacterales; family Rhodobacteraceae; genus Profundibacter. The sequence goes on from CAYYXZ010000213.1 coordinate 1,164, forward strand.
CGGTGCTGGCCGGATTTTTGCTGGGAATTCTCGAGAGTTTTGCCTCGATGGCCGTGGTGCTCAATATCATGCCGGGCCTGAACCAGATTATCATCTATCTGGTCGCAATTATAATCTTGCTCACCCGGCCCCGTGGCCTGATGGGCCGCAAAGGCGTGATGGAGGAATAAACCCATGTTTAAACTGGAAAAAAGAGACGCGGTTCTTCTGGCCATTGTGGCGGTGATGCTGGTGTTTGCACCGTTCCTTCTGAACCCCTTTCCCGAAGGATCAAACATGGCGCAATTTAACGCCGGATATCCTGATCTGATGCAGCGTTTTGTGATCTTTGGCATCTTTGCCATCGGTTTCAACATCCTGTTTGGGCTGACGGGTTATCTGTCATTTGGCCACGCGATCTTTCTGGGTGTTGGCAGTTATGCGGCGATCTGGATGATGAAATTACTGACCATGAACATCGTTCCGGCGATCATTATGGCCGTGATTATTTCGGGGCTGTTTGCGCTGCTGATTGGCTGGATTTCACTGCGCCGCTCGGGGATTTATTTCTCGATCATCACGCTGGCTTTTGCGCTGATGTCATTTGCGCTGGCCTATTCGGTGCTGACCCCGCTAACCGGTGGCGAAACCGGATTACAACCCAGGGTAACAGATGCACGGATTTTTGATGCGGTGCTTGCGCAAGGGGGAATTCCGCGGGCAAACCTGTTCGGATTGAAAATGACCTCGAGTTACCAGCTGGGTATCGGCAACTGGCTGTTTACCTTTAACGTCGGTTATTATGTGGCTGCAATCATGATGTTTCTCAGCTTTTTTCTGTCGATCAAGATTTTCAGATCGCCCTTTGGCATGATGCTGCGGGCGGTGAAATCCAACCAGCAGCGGATGAATTATACCGGCCTGAATTCAAAACCCTACACTTTGGCGGCCTTTGTGATTTCGGGCATGTATGCCGGTTTGGCCGGCGGGCTGATGGTGGCGATGGACACTCAGGTGGGACCAGAGCGGATGTTCTGGACCGCCAGCGGCGAGGTGGTGATGATGACCATTTTAGGCGGTGCCGGTACTTTAATTGGTCCGGTGCTGGGCGCAGGGTTGATAAAATACATGGAAAATATCATCTCGAAAATCAACGAAACGGTTTTGCACAGCTGGTTTTACTGGCTGCCCGATGGCTTTGAAAGTTTTGTGGTGGCGGTTATTTATCCGTTCGTGGGCAAGGGCTGGCATTTGACCTTGGGCATTGTTTTCATGCTGGTGGTGATATTTTTGCCCGGTGGTCTGGTTGAAGGCAGCCAGAGGATCGGCAAACTAATCCGTCGCAAAAAGAACGGCAATACCAAAAGCGGCGACACAAAAAAACCCGCCAAATCAACTGAACCTGCAGAATAAGGGGGCTGATTTTATGGCCATTCTCGAAGTTAAAAACGTGAACAAGCGCTTCGGTGGTTTGCAGGCGCTGGGTGATGTAAACCTGTCGGTGCAGGAAAATACCGTGCATGCAATTATCGGGCCAAACGGGGCCGGAAAATCGACGCTGCTAAATGTGCTGGTCGGAAAACTGATCCCCGACACCGGCTCGGTAATGTTTGACGGCCAGTCCGTTTTGGGCAGAAAACCGCATGAAATCAACCAGATGGGGATTTCACGTGTGTTTCAAACCCCGGAAATATTTGCCGATCTGACCGTGCTTGAAAACGTGATGATCCCCTGCTTTGCCCACCGCGACGGCTCGTTTCGCATGCATGCAATCGAGTCCGTTGAGCAGGAAGTTACCATAATCGAGCAGGCCGAAGCCATGCTAAGCGAAGTCAACATGCTTGATCAATACACCATGCAGGCCGCATCATTATCGCGCGGTGACAAGCGGCGTCTGGAAATGGCCATGTGTCTGGTGCAAGAGCCAAAATTGCTGCTGCTGGACGAGCCGACGGCGGGCATGTCACGGGCCGATACCAACAACACGATCGATTTGCTAAAACACATCCGCGACAGCCGCGACATCACAATGGTGATCATCGAACATGACATGCATGTGGTGTTTTCACTGGCCGAACGCATTACGGTTTTGGCCCAAGGCACACCCCTGGTCGAGGACATTCCCGAAAACATCAAAGGCCACCCCAAAGTGCAAGAAGCCTATCTGGGCACAGTGGCAGAGGACTAGATCATGAGCAGCAATCCACAAACCGTTCCCTCACCCGCGCCCAGCTTTTTTTCGGTGCGCGACATCCACGCCTATTACGGTGAAAGCTACATCGTGCAGGGCGTTTCCTTTGACGTGAACGAGGGCGAGATTCTGGCCCTGCTGGGGCGCAACGGGGCTGGAAAAACCTCGACTTTGCGCGCCATTGCAAGGCTGTCGGACCCCGAGCTGAAGCAGGGTGAAATCTGGCTTGATAATCAGCCCCTGCACAAAATGAAATCTTATGAGGCGGCGATTGCCGGCTGCTCTTTGGTGCCCGAAGACCGGCGCATCATTGCCGGTTTGACCGTCGAGGAAAACTTGCAACTGGCCCAGATTGTCGAGCCGATCGGCTGGCCGTTAGAGCAGCTTTACGA
>CAYYXZ010000214.1:0-3700 GCA_964475715.1 uncultured Marinosulfonomonas sp.
GCGCTAAATCAGTCACCAAACCCGTAGGTTTCGGTTACATAATCAATATCTTTATCGCCACGCCCCGAAAGATTTAGCAATATGGATTTGCCAGGGTGCTTTTTTGCCTCGCGCATCGCATAGGCCACCGCATGGGCACTTTCCAGCGCCGGAATAATGCCCTCATGACGCGATAAATCGTAAAATGCTTTCAGCGCCTCCTTATCATCGGCCACCACATAATCGACCCGGCCAATTTTTTGCAAATGCGCGTGCTCGGGCCCGACTCCGGGGTAATCCAGACCCGAGGCAATCGTGTTTACCGGCGCCGGCTCACCCGCTTCATCGACGAGCAGTTTGGTGCGAAAACCGTGAATATCGCCATCCTGACCATAAGTCATCGTGGCCGCATGTTCGCCCAATTTTGAAGACTTGCCGCCCGGCTCAACCCCGACCAGCGCCACATCTTCGTCATCAATAAAGCCCGCAAACAGCCCCATCGCGTTTGAACCGCCACCAACACAAGCCGTCACAATATCCGGCAAATTCCCTGTCATTTCAATGAATTGCTCGCGCGATTCAAGCCCGACAATGGTTTGAAAATCGCGCACCATTTTGGGAAACGGGTGCGGGCCAACCACAGATCCGATGCCAAACAACGCCGTATCGGCTTGGCCCATGTAGCTGCCAAAGGCGCTGTCCACGGCCTCTTTCAGCGTCTTTGCCCCCTCGCCCACCGGCACCACAGTCGCGCCCAGCAATTTCATCCGAACCACATTTGGCGCTTCTTTGGCCATATCGACCTCGCCCATGTGAATTTCGCATTCCATCCCAAAATAAGCGGCCGCAGTGGCCAAAGCGACCCCGTGCTGGCCCGCGCCGGTTTCGGCAATCAGCTTGGTTTTGCCCATGTGTTTGGCCAGCAAACCTTCGGCCATACAGTGGTTCAATTTATGCGCGCCCGTGTGGTTCAGATCTTCGCGTTTGGCGTAAATCTGCGCACCACCGCACGGAGCGGACAAAGCGGACAGGTTTTTAAAATAGGAAATCGGGGTTGGGCGACCCTGAAAATGTTTGCGGATGTAACGCAAATCGCGGATGTAGTCGGCCGAATTTGAAATCTGGTCATAGGCGGCGGCGATTTCTTCAAAATGAGGCACCAATGGCGGGGGCAGTATCGCACCACCGTAATCGCCAAAATAGCCGTCACGGGTCGGGGTGTTTTTAAGATATGATTTCATTTCTATCCCTATATTTTGTTGTTTTTTCACGCAGTATGGGACAATGTCCAGCCCCCATTTGCAAGCTAAATTCAGAAAAAATTAGGCCAAAACCTGTGCTTCTGTTACATTTAACCAAATTTTTTGCCCCGCCTGCAGCTGCATTGCCAAACAAAGCGCCGCCGGTCTGGACAGCCTGATTTGCCAGCCCTGCCCCGCCAAAACCAGATCAAAACCCCCGGCACCCGCGGCACCGCCGCGCCTCAGGTCGGTAATTTCAACCGGCAAACGGAGCAACGCACTGCTCTGGCCCGGATTATCCCGAGACAGGATCACGCTATCGGTATTTATCCGGATTTTATGGTTTGGACCACGGCTTTGGCCCGCAACCAATCCGGTTTTTTGCCCATCGACAAACAGCGCGCCCCCAGCCCCCGCCACAGCTGGCACCGTCGTTTCACATTTCGCCGGCGCGCTCAGTTTTCCGCCCTGCATCTGCATGATCCGATCGGCCAAAAACGCGGTCTCGCGGCGTTCGTGACTGACATAAATCGCCGGAGACCCCGCCGCTTGAACCGCCGCGGAAATATAGGGCAAAATCTCGGCCTTGCGGGCCTGATCCAAACCCGTCAAAGGCTCGTCCAGCAGCAACAATTGCGGCTCCATCGCCAAAGCCCGCCCCAAGGCAACCCGCTGTTTTTCGCCCCCCGACAGCCCGCCAATCTGGCGGGTTAACATCGGGCCAAGATCAAGCGCCTCTGTGACAATCTGCAAAATTTCAGGCCCAGCACCGGCGCGTCGATGCCCAAAAGCAAGGTTGCCCGCCACATCCAGATGCCCAAACAAACGGGTATCCTGAAACACATAACCAATGCGCCGCGCTTGGGGCGGCACGAACCGGTTTTGGTTTTGCCAGACCGTATCGCCAAACCGGATACTGGCCCCCGCCTGTTTTTCAAGACCGGCAATTATACGCAATAACAAGGTCTTACCACTGCCACTTGGCCCCTGAAGCGCCGTAATCCCTTGCAGCGGCACATCAATTTTAGCGCACAGGTTGTGGCTACCAAATTGCTGTGAAATATCCAGATGCAACATCGATTTGCTCATTGATGCCGCCTTTTGCCATTGATCAGGTAAACGAAAACCAGCACCGAAAAGGAGAACACCAGCAATCCGGCCGACAAACGGTGCGCCGTGGCGTAATTCAGCGTTTCGACCGCGTTGAAAACCTCGATTGAAATGGTGCGGGTTCGGCCCGGGATATTGCCGCCAACCATCAAAACCACGCCAAATTCGCCCAAAGTATGCGCAAAACTCAGCACCATCGCGGTTAAAAATCCACGCCTTGAGAGCGGCATGACAACGCTGCGAAACACATCCAGACGCCCGGCGCCCAACGTGGTTGCGACCTCGATCACCCCCTTGCCGATGGAGTGAAACGCGGTTTGCAGCGGCTGCACCGCAAAAGGCAGCGATGAAATCACCGAGGCCAGCAAAAGCCCGCTAAAAGAAAACGCCAATGTATCGCCAGTGATGCGCAGCCAGAATGCGCCCAACATGCGCTCCGGGCTCATCAAAACCAGCAGATAAAAGCCAAGCACAGTCGCAGGCAACACCAACGGCAGGGCCACAATCGCCTCGATTAACGGGCGTAAACGGTTGGTTGTGCGGCTTAGCCACCAAGCCAGCGGTGTGGCGATAATCAACAGAATTATCACGGTAAAAGTTGCCAGCTGAACCGAGAGCCAGATTGCGGGCCAGACGGTCACCCAGACGCTCACTCGGGCACCCCATATCCGGTTGAAACCAGTAGCGCGTGGGCTGTGTCAGATGATAGAAATTCATAAAACTCCAAAGCGGCCGCGTTACCTTTGCTGCGTTTTAACAGGCCTGCTTCTTGCACAATTGGAACATGCAGATCGCCGGAAACCGCGATCCAGGCACCTTCTGCCTGCATTGCTTGTGATAATGCAACAAATCCAAGCTGCGCATTGCCAGTTGCAACAAAGCCGAATGTTTGGCCAACATTTGTGCCAACAACGGCCTTGTCTTTGAGCAGGTCCAATAAATCCAGCTGTGTTAACACCTGATGGGCCGCAAGCCCGTAGGGGGCGGTTTTTGCATCCGCCAGCGCAAAATGACGCGTTGTTTCGGCCAAAAGGCTGCCCCTGATATCTTTGCCTAAATGCGCGCTGTCTTGCGCAAATAAAACCAACCGCCCCAAGGCATAGGTTTTATGCGTCCCGTTCAGCAATTTACCGGCCTCGGCAAGGCGAAAAATGCGCGCCTGATCGGCCGATAAAAACACATCATACGGCGCGCCATGGCTGATCTGGGCAAAAAGCGCGCCGGTGGAGCCATTCACCAAATGCACGCGGTGGCCCGTTTTATCCTGAAACTCTTGGCTGATTTTCTGCGCCGTTGTTAAAAAATTTGAAGCAACCGCAACCGTAACCTCGCCGGCAAAAACCACGCTGGAATGGGCAAACAACAACATG
>CAYYXZ010000215.1:0-3673 GCA_964475715.1 uncultured Marinosulfonomonas sp.
GCCCGTCTGGGGGCGCGATTATTAAACCGCACCACGCGCCGGGTTAGCCCGACCGAGATCGGCCTGGCTTATTATGACCGCGCGCGACGTGTTTTAAATGATGCAGGCGAGGCAGATGCGCTGGTCACATCGATGCAATCTGACCCCTCCGGTTTGTTGCGCATATCGGTGGCCACGGATTTCGGCGTCAATCATCTTTCGCCCGTGCTGGGCGAGTTTTTGCAAGAATTCCCGGATATTACAGTGAACATGGTCCTGAATAACCGGTATGTCGAGTTGATTTCCGAAGGTTTTGATTTGGCCATACGCATTGGCGAGCTGGAAGACAGCACCCTGCGGGCCCGCAAACTGACCGAGACCACCAAACGTATGGTTGGCGCGCCGGGATATTTTGAAAAATATGGCCGGCCAGAAAAAATTGACGATTTGAACGACCATAAGTTGCTGCATTATTCCAATCTTTCAAACGGCAGCGTCTGGAAATTGACCGCACCATCCGGTGAAAAACGCCAAGTTCGAACCGCTGGCTGGTTGTCGGTGAATGATGGGCAATCTTTGCTGAATGCTGCGATTTCAGGGCTTGGAATCGCTTACTTGCCAAGTTTTCTTTACGCCGATGCAATGGAAAAAGGCCAGATTGAGGAGGCTATTCCGGAGCTGCCCGGTGAAACGCAAGGGATTTATGCAGTCTATCCACCGGGCCGGTTTACCCAGCCAAAAGTGCGCGCGTTTATTGATTTTCTGGCGCAATCATTTGGAAATAAAGGACCGGACATCTGGTAGGCGAAACCTGATTTATCTGCCAATTACTGGGTCGAGGTGATAATCACTTCGACCCTTCTGTTTTGGGCGCGCCCGTCTTCTGTCATGTTCGAGGCGATGGGCGACAAAAAACCGTTTCCTTTGGCGATCAGCTGATCCTTGTTCACATTGAAATACCCGATCAGGCGTTTAGCTACCGATTGGGCGCGCTTTTGCGAGAGCGCAATATTGACTTCGAGCGAGCCTTGGGAATCGGTGTGACCAACAAGCGCCACTGTGCGGGTCGGGTTGGCCGCCAGATAATCGGCCAACCGGCTCAGAGTGTCAAATTCGCTTTCACTCAGATCAGACGAGCCGGTTTTGAAAACCAGATCATGGAGAATGAAAAACCCGTGATCCTCCAGCGCGCGCTCCAGGGGAATGGCTGAAACGGGTGCGGTTTTCGCTTCGGGGCTTTTGGTCGAGGTTATCAACATGGTCGTTGCCGATGGCGCGCCGATGCGGATAAGTTGAACATAGCCTGCATTTTGGCTACGACTGACCAGAAGGCTGATGTATTGGGCGGTGTCGCGTGTGGATTTTTGGTCAGATTTTCGGGCGGAAAGAAACCGAAAATCGCCCAAATCAACATGCATGACCGGTTCGGGTATAACGTCTATTTCAAACCGAAAATCAAACCCGCCGCATTCCTGGGTCTTGCATTCAAACATAATTTCAAAGCCAGAATCCTGCAGTTGTTGTTTTAAAGGTTGCAGAATTTGTAGCGAGGTCAGATCCGTCCCAATAATTTTCCAGGCTTGCTGCGTCACCTCGCCTTTTGCCAAAACGGTTTCCAGATCGCCATTACTCCAGGGGCTGACCGGTAAATGATGACTGCCCAACGCAATTATATTTTCACTGGCAAGCTTTGAATTGACCGGAAAATCCAGCTGCAATGCCGATATTGGCGCGGCAAACATTGTGCTGCACAGCAAGATTAATTTGGCAAACCCTGAATAAGCGGGTCTTTTATACGTTCGGAATTGTTTCATTTTTCTGCTCAAACCGGCTCATCCCTTTTCGGGTCTTTTATTCTGTAATGATAGTGTCCCACATTTTTCATATTCAGGGAAGCATAGAGAGCGTTGGCCGCCATATTGTCGCGCACACAGACTGCACTGAAGCTGGTAGCCCCATTATCTTGTGCCCAAATGGCCGCGCGGCCCACAATGTTGTTGGCAACACCTTGCCGACGATGATCAGAAAGCACCTCAAGTGCGTGCAGCATGGCGGTTTTTTGGTGAATCGCCACATAGGCAGCACCGGCGGGTTTGTCATTTTGGCGGGCAAGGATCGCGGCCTTTGGCCCTTTTGCGCGCTGCATCACGGCTTGGCGGGCGGCGTCAATGCCCTGTTTTGCCCAGATTTCATTGATGATCGCCAAAGGTGGCCAGAGTGCAAAGGCCGCCATCCGGTCCGGCGCGATTTTGGTCAGGTTTTCGATGGGGCACTGATAGGCCACAACCGGATCATGCAGCCGGTAGCCTTTGGCTTCAAGCAGATCGTCCAGTGCCTCGTCACCTTGGCGGATCATAAATAAGGCGCTTTGATCCAGCGCCGCCATGGCCTGCGCGGCAACGTTAATGTCTTGGGATGTAACCGGCCCGTTTGCGGTGGCGGCCGAAACACGTTGCCCACCACCCGCCCCCTTGCGGATGGTCCAGTTGCCGATGGTTAAATATTGGGCAGCGGGCCATGTGGCATCAACAATGTGGTAAATATTTTGACGCATATTTATTTGAACTCCGTCGGGAATAGCGCCGCAAGTTTTATAATGGCCGCGTCAATGATTGCGGTGTCATTGCCGCGGATCACAATGTTGGTGCCAAAGGTGCCATCGGTATAAAACGGGTATGAGCCAAATGATGTGTCGGGAAATTCTGCGGCCAGTTTGCCAAGCGGCTTGGCGATTGCGCTTTCAGAGGCACTCAGGCAGATGGTTTTGCTGATCAGGGCTGTGCCGCCAGCCAGAGTGGGCAGCAGGGCTGCGAGCATGGCTTTGAAGATCATCGGCACGCCGGCCATCACATGCACATTTTGCAGGCTAAAGCCGGGTGCTGCCGAAACCATGTTTTCAATCAGCGTTGCGCCATCGGGAATGCGTGCCATTCGCAAACGGGCCTTATTTATTTTGGCACCGGTTTTGGCGTAATGGCTTTCCAGCAACAGGCGGGCGTCATCGCGGATGCCTATCGGGGTGCCAAAGGCGGCGGCAACTGCATCGGCGGTGATGTCATCATGGGTCGGGCCAATGCCGCCAGAGCTAAACAGATGCGTGTGGTTGTTGGCAAGATATTGCACGGCCGCGATGATTGCGCCGGTGTCATCAGGCACCACGCGTATTTCGATCAGATCGATGCCGTGCCGGGTTAGCGCACCTGCCAGATAATGGCTGTTGGTGTCTTGGGTGCGCCCCGAAAGGATTTCATCGCCAATCACCAACATTGCTGCTGTGGGGTTTATCATAGCCGATTCCCTGTTGCCGTCTCTGTTTTAATATAAGGTTGAATTCGCGTGCTTTCAAACCCCTCTGATTAAAGGCGATATTTTGGCAAGATCCGCGTCTGTGAAATAGGTTGGAGCCTGCGGCGCGGATATTTATGGAACAATAATAATCGGGTGCTGGAACTTTTTGATTGGCTGCATTATCTAGGCGCCAACAGCTAGGAGAAATACAGTGACTGTGACTAAAGGGCGCGTGACCAAAGACGGCATACGGATATTTGAAACAGCGGATCATGCCGGTATGTTTGGTGCCGGAAAACTGGCGGCAGAAATTCTGGACGCGCTGGTGCCAATGGTGGTGCCCGGTGTCAGCACCGGCGAGCTGGATAAATATATTACCGCGCGGATTGATGCGTCGGATTCAACC
>CAYYXZ010000216.1:0-3660 GCA_964475715.1 uncultured Marinosulfonomonas sp.
CGTGATAGTAAGCCAGCAGGTCTTCCTTGGAAGTGTTTGATTTCTTTCGGGTTTTCTTGGCTGCCATAATGGATTGACCTCGCGTCTATAAAAGTAGTTTAGTGCTAAACTATATTATAGCGTATTGATGTGCAGAGTGCGAGTAAAAGATTTTATAGCCTGTTAGCGGATAACAATTTCATCAGCGCGGATCATGCCCAGCACGCTGCGGGCTTGCTCATCTAGCAGGTCAAGATCAAGGTATTCGTCAGACAGGCGTTGAGTTTTGTTTTGCAACCAAGCCACTTGTCCCTCAAGCTTGATCAAATCCGTGCGCAGCTGTTGGGTTTCAGAATCAATTTGCGCGCGTTTAAATAGACCAAAATCGCCTTGAATCGCCGCAAAGGAAAAGTAAAGGCCAAGGCCGAAAGCCAGACAAAAATATAATACAGCCCCGAATGCAGGGCGGGTTTTTGAAACATTCATTCTTCTCGACCTCTTGTGCCGTCTTTTTGCGGCTAAGAGCTTTATGGCACATGAAAGCGGCTTTGTGAATTCCCCAAATTGAAAAATTAAATCAGGGGGACTTAAATCTGTTGCTGATGGCCAGGCGAGTGACGTAGCGGTTGAATGGCGCGATAAAATGGGCCAGACGCAGAGTGAGGTAAACCCAGGTTCTGGGCCGTAGCCGCCTGCATGTCGTGGCCGAGCGCGAAATTTCCGACATTTTCAAAACATATTTTCCGGCGCCATGACGCTGTTTGTGATACCCTTCCAAGTTGCCGTTTACAAAGCGGTTGGCCAAATCGACAGCATCGGGAATGCCAAGGTTTAGGCCGCGACCATCCACGGGCGAATGGGCATGGGCTGCATCACCAGCCAGAAAAACCCGCCCGACACAATAATGCTCGGCCTGACGAATCGAGATATGAAACCTGCCAATCTGGTTTACTTTGGTCACATTGATTTTCACCGGCAAACTGTCGATTGGGTCAGGCTGGTTTGCCGTAATTCTCTGACGGTTTTTTGTAATCGGGATGGATGTTGATATTTTCCCATCCGGTAAAATGTAAACCTTAACCATGTCTTGGTGAAGCATGCCTTCGACATTTACATCGGTAACCGACCAGATATCAGGCATATCAAAGCCTTTGAATTTTATACCTAATTCCTGCCGGATAAAACTTTTACCGCCATCCGCGGCAATCACATAATCGAACTGCTGCGGCTTGCCATTAATATTTACTTGAACGCCAGTGTCGTTTTGCGTGATCGCTTGCAGCTTTGTGTTATACTTGATTTTCGTGCCGTAGCGCGACAGCGCGTCGATAAGATGCTGCTCAATCCGATCTTGGGCAATGCCGTATAATTGCTCGCCTGTTTTCATTTTATCACGGATTTTCAAACGGCTTATCAGTGTGGTTTCCTTGTAAATCCTGATTTCCGGTATGTTGATGGCTTCGGATTTAATCGCATCCGCTGCACCGCACGGCTCCAGTATTTTTAGCGTGTCTGATTGCAAAATAACGGCGCGAGATAATCCGGTCGGCATATTGCGTTGCTCAATAATCGTTGGTTTGATGCCGCCTCGCGCCAGCTCGATCGCGGCGGTTAAGCCCGTTGGGCCAGCGCCGACGATTAAAATATTTAGCACGACATCCCCTTCGCCGTTTGAAAAATGTAACGGCCAAACCCTACGCTAGTTCTGGCACATTTCAAGCCATAAAATGGCCTTAACAAATCAGGCTTTGTTTTTGACGCTCACGGGGTTTTTGCAGTATTCGGGCATTATAAAAATTGCGCTTTAATATTTGTGCCACAGCGCATAAGTTCGCCGTAAATAAAATTATCAAACAGGAGCGCCCAAAATGACCGAAATCAAAGACCCCGAAAATACAATTCTGATGGAACTCACAGATGGCACTGTCACAATCGAGCTGTTGCCCGATGTTGCCCCCAAACACGTTGAGCGCATGAAAGAGCTGGTGCGCGCCGGATCTTATGACAATGTTTGTTTTCATCGGGTTATCGAAGGATTCATGGCCCAGACCGGTGATGTGTCTAACGGAAATATGGAAGAAAATTTCAATCTGAGCGCCGCGGGCACGGGTGGATCGGACATGCCGAATGTTGTGGCAGAATTCTCTAAAATTCCGCACGCACGCGGCAGCATTGGTGCGGCGCGCTCGCAAAGCCCGGATTCGGCTAACAGCCAATTTTTTATAAATTTTGGCGACAATGACTTTCTAAATGGCCAGTATACGGTTTATGGCATGGTGATTGATGGCATGGATCATGTCGATGAAATTGCCCGTGGCGAGCCTCCGACAGAGCCGGACCGGATGATCAGCATGAAGGTCGCGGCGGATGGGTAGATTTGGTTTTGTTCTTCCGGGGCTGGTTTTTCTAGGCGCGGCGATCTGGTCGGGATTTTTTATTTTTCAAAGCCAGGCGCTTGAAGATGACACACCGGGCCCTAATCTGGTGATTGAAGTTGCCGGTAGCACCAGCGGCATAATCGAGATTGATTTGCTGCCAAATGTTGCGCCAAATCATGTCGCACGTATCATCGCGCTGGCCGAATCCGGCGCTTATGACGGGGTGGTTTTTCATCGGGTGATTGATCAGTTTATGGCCCAGACCGGTGATGTGCAATATGGCAGACATGGTGGTGATATCAGCCGTGCGGGTGCCGGTGGCTCGGATATGCCTGATTTGGAGGCTGAATTTTCCAACATTCCCTTTCAGCTTGGCACGGTTGGGATGGCGCGCTCTATGGATCCGAATTCGGCCAACAGCCAGTTTTTCATTATGCTATGGCCGGAAGACAACCTGAATGGAAAATACACGGTGATTGGTCGGGTGATCTATGGGCTTGAAACGCTTTATAGTATCAAGCTGGGGAATAAGGACATCAATGGTACGGTGACGGATCCCGATTATATGGCGAGGGTTACTATTGTAAATAAATGAAAATAATTGCAGGGCTGGTTTCAGATTGGCCCTGCCCAAATCGGCCCTGCAATCTCTTTTTGAACCGGATGCTTTTGCTTTAGCTCGGAGCCTCCGGCGGAGGTATTTGGGAAGGGTCTGACTAGATGAGAGCCATTCGTTAGGCTCAAGTCCATGAAGCAGCTAAAGAAAGAGTTCTAAACTTTCTGAGGCCAAATTCCGCGGGATTACGAAGCTGTGCTCAGCCGATCTTACAGCGGTCCAGATCGCGAAACTCGCCAACATAAACCGGCAATACCGTCAATCGAATTCTGCGCCTGATCCGTGAGAGAATTTTAGAATACACCGAACGGCAGCGCCCGTGTTTTGGGATCATAGAAGTTAAGGAAAGCTGGTTCGGGGCCAAGCGCGTGAAGGGCAAACGCGGGCGCGGAGCCTATGGAAAACCACGGAAAAACCACCGTTTTCGGCGTTCACGCGCGCTGGGGGCGTGTCTATACTGAAGATCGTTCCGGATTGCTCAAAGGCCACGCTACAAGGGATTATCCGAAGAAAAGGCGGTGCGGAATCGGTGATAAACTCGGGCGGTTGGGGCGGCTATAACGGTTTGGTTGATATCGGATATGGCCCCTTTCGCGTCGACCATTCCTGCGATGAATTCGTGCGCGGCAAGGCGCATATCAACGGCATCGAAGGCTTCTGGGGCTACGCCAAGGTCAGGCGCTGGTA
>CAYYXZ010000217.1:0-3660 GCA_964475715.1 uncultured Marinosulfonomonas sp.
ACATAATGTGGAAATCCCATTTCATCGGCCACGCGGCGCGCATCGTGAATATCGATGCCCGCACAACAGGCACCCTTTTTGGCCAAGGCCGCGCCGTGATCATATAGCTGCAACGTCACCCCGATTACATCATAGCCCGCTTGGGCCAATTCGGCCGCCACAACCGAGCTGTCAACGCCACCCGACATGGCAACAACCACGCGGGTTTGGGACGGGGGTTTGGCAAAGCCGAGAGAATTTAGCGCATGAGTCATAAGGAAATCTTTAGGATGGTTATCGAAGTCTTTCAGAATATAGGAAAATTCGAACTACAAACAAGGGGCAGTTTCATGTCTCTTTAATCACGTTGGCGCAAGTTGGTCAAAAGCCAATTATGGGATATTGCGATGTATTTGAAAAAAATTGACGGGCCGCGATCGGTAAACTTACCGGATGGCAGCGTAATGACACGGGCCGATTTGCCGCCCGCCAACACGCGACGATGGGTGGCGAGTCGGAAGTTGGCTGTCGTTAAAGGGGTGTTGTCCGGACTGATTCCCTTAAAAGAAGTGCTGGATTTGTATGGATTAAGCGAAGAAGAATTTAATTCATGGCGTTTGGCCGTTGAAAAGCACGGATTAAACGCATTAAAAACAACGTCTTTACAAAAATATAGACAACCGTAAGATGTTTTCACGAAATGTTCCGCAATGGTAACTTGTGGTTAACCATTTAACGCCAGTGTTAACCATATTGAAAACTAGGCAAAGAATAGCGGAGAAGAAAATAATGCGAGTTTTACTGGTCGAAGATGATCCTACCACCTCAAAAAGCATCGAAATGATGCTGACACATGCCAACCTGAATGTTTACTGCACCGATCTGGGTGAAGAGGGCATCGATCTGGCCAAGCTATATGATTACGATTTGATCCTGCTTGATCTTGGGTTGCCAGATATGAACGGCAACGAAGTGCTGCGCCAGCTGCGTCTGGCACGGGTTGATACGCCGATTTTGATCCTGACGGGATCGGATGATACTGAAAGTAAAATCAAAAGCTTTGGGTTTGGGGCGGATGATTATCTGACCAAACCGTTTCACCGCGAAGAGCTGGTGGCGCGTATCCATGCGATTATCCGGCGCTCCAAGGGGCATTCGCAATCTATTATCACGACGGGTAAAATTGGCGTAAATCTGGATGCTAAAACTGTAGAAGTGGCCGGTAAATCGGTGCATCTGACGGGTAAGGAATATCAGATGCTGGAATTGCTATCCTTGCGTAAAGGCACCACTTTAACCAAGGAAATGTTCCTTAACCACCTTTACGGTGGCATGGATGAACCTGAGTTGAAAATTATTGATGTGTTCATTTGCAAGCTGCGTAAAAAGCTTTGCGATGCCACGGGTGGTGAAAATTACATCGAAACAGTCTGGGGGCGCGGCTATGTTTTGCGTGATCCGGTAAAGTCTGAAATGGATGAACCAATGGCAATCGGGGCCTGATCCGGCCTTTCAATCCTAACCACATACTGGACCTCTTTGCGTTGCGCGCTTATCAATAGAAAATAGCATCGCAAAGAGGATAATATGAACGCAAGTTCCAATATAGATTTGTTAACCGAAGGTCAGGCCATGTCCGATCTGGCCCGTTTGGCCAAAATTCTGGCCCGCGCAAATGCCGCCTATCACGGCGATGACGCCCCTGATATTTCTGATGCTGAATATGATGCACTAAAACGGCGCAATACAGAAATAGAGACTCGGTTCCCTGCCCTGAAAAGATTAGACAGCCCATCTGATGTGGTTGGCTACAAACCCGCCGAAGGCTTTGCCAAAGTGCAGCATTCTGTGCGGATGTTATCTTTGAGTAATGCATTTTCAGATGATGATGTCATCGAATTTGATCAGCGTATCCGTAAGTTTTTAGGAATGAAGCCGGGGGAAACCCTGAATTATACTGCAGAACCAAAAATTGACGGGGTCTCGTTAAGTCTACGATATGAGGCTGGTCAGCTTGTTTATGCCGCAACACGCGGGGATGGTGCCGTCGGGGAAAACGTGACGGCCAATGCCATGACAATATCAGGTATCGTGCATCAAATACCGAATGCTCCGGATGTGCTTGAAGTGCGCGGCGAAGTTTATATGCCGCTGGATGGCTTTACCGCATTGAATAAACGCCAGATATTCAATGACGAAAAACCTTTTGCCAACCCGCGAAATGCTGCAGCCGGATCATTGCGGCAACTAAATGCGAACATCACGAAATCGCGCCCGTTAAAATTCTTTGCCTATGCTTGGGGGCAGTTAACTGTGCCATTGGCCAAGACACAACTGGAAGCCATCAGCCGGCTTGCCGATTTTGGTTTTGACATCAACCCGTTAACTAAAATATGTGCCAACCCCAAAGAAATGATACACCATTTCAATACGATAGAACAAAATCGCGCTGATCTTGGTTATGATATAGATGGCGTCGTTTACAAGGTTAATGATCTTTTACTTCAAAAACGCCTTGGGTATCGTTCAACCACTCCGCGTTGGGCCATTGCCCACAAGTTTCCGGCAGAGCTGGCTTGGACACGTTTAGAAACCATTACCATTCAGGTCGGTCGCACCGGTGCTTTATCCCCCGTGGCACGATTGCAGCCAGTTACTGTTGGTGGCGTGGTTGTTTCAAATGCGACCCTGCACAACGAGGATTACATTAAAGGCCTTGATTCAAAGGGAAAAATAATTCGGGACGGCAAAGATATCCGCGTTGGTGATTGGGTGCAGGTTTATCGTGCGGGTGATGTAATTCCAAAAATTTCTGATCTAGACCTGAAAAAGCGGCCCCAGATTTCAGTGCCTTATATTTTCCCGAAAAAATGCCCTGAATGTAAATCAGACGCGGTCCGCGAAACGGGTGATTCTATGCGTCGCTGCACTGGTGGTATTATTTGCCCTGCCCAAGCCGTTCAAAAACTGAAGCATTTTATTAGCCGTGGCGCCTTTGATATCGAAGGTTTGGGCGCAAAACAGATTGAGGCATTGTATCACGATACACAGCTGAAAATAGCAGAGCCAGCCGATATATTTACCCTTCAATCGCGTGATCAAGCCAGTTTTACCAAATTAAAAAAT
The DNA here is from genome assembly GCA_964475715.1 of uncultured Marinosulfonomonas sp. GTDB lineage: Bacteria > Pseudomonadota > Alphaproteobacteria > Rhodobacterales > Rhodobacteraceae > Profundibacter. Next base: position 3,106 of record CAYYXZ010000217.1, read on the forward strand.
CGCGAGGGTTGGGGCGAAAAATCTGCCGCCAATTTGTTTGCCGCAATAGAAAAAAAGCGAGAAATACCGCTGGCCAGGCTGATTTTTGCGCTGGGTATTCGCCATGTGGGTGAAAGCGCGTCTTCATTATTGGCCGATTATTTTGGCAATTGGAATAATTTCAAAACAGGAATTACCAACGCCCAAATCGACAAAGGCTTAGAGTGGGAGGGTTTAATTGGTATCGACGGGGTCGGAACGGTGATGGCGACTTCTCTGATCACAACATTTGGACAAGGGGCGGAGCGTGCCTCGATTGATCGTTTGATAGACGAATTACAGCCCCAAGACAGCATCAGACATGCTCGCGTTGATAGCCCGGTTGCCGGCAAGACGGTGGTTTTCACCGGAACGCTTGAAAAGATGTCCCGAGCCGAGGCAAAAGTGCGCGCCGAGTCGTTAGGCGCCAAAGTTTCCGTCTCGGTTTCAGCAAAAACCGATCTTGTAATTGCGGGGCCCGGCGCCGGATCAAAAGCTAAAAAGGCACAAAATTTAGGGGTTGAGCTGATTGATGAA
>CAYYXZ010000218.1:0-2227 GCA_964475715.1 uncultured Marinosulfonomonas sp.
GCCTCAACAGATGCGTGCGGTCTGGATCGTCCGCAACCGCGCTGATCAAACAAAATGATGCGGTAAACCTCGGGGTTGAAATAGCGGCGCATCACAGGGCTGCAACCACCGCCCGGCCCACCATAAAACACCACAACGGCAATACCATCAGGGTTGCCCGATTGCTCGACATAAACCGTATGCCCATCGCCGACATCCAGCATTTGCGTATTATAGGGCGCGATTTGAGCGAAAAGATTACCGAAATCGCTTTTTTGGCCTGCGTTCTTGTCCATAACTGACCTATAAGGTTAATAACCATCCCAATTGAACACATGGAGTTCAGAATGCAAGCTGACAAAACGACCATCGATCCCGCCGAGGTTGCCAAATTCGAGGCCATGGCCGCGGAATGGTGGGATTTAAACGGCAAGTTCAAGCCGCTGCACATGATGAACCCGTGCCGATTGGGCTATATCACCAGCCAGATTGCCAAACAATTTGACTGCGATTTAACGGCCAAAAAACCATTTTCGGATTTGCGCCTACTTGATATCGGTTGCGGTGGCGGTTTGTTGTCGGAACCGATGGCGCGGCTTGGGGCCACTGTGGTTGGCGCCGATGCGGCCCAGGGCAATATTCCCGTGGCCCAAGTGCATGCAAAACAAGAAGGGCTGGAAATAGATTACCGCCACACAACAGCCGAGGATCTGGCAGCCGAGGGCGAGCAGTTTGACGTGGTTTTGAACATGGAGGTGATCGAGCATGTCGCCGATCCGCAAGCCTATTTAAACGCCTGCCAGCAGTTGTTGAAAACCGGCGGGATTATGGTGTGTTCAACCATTAACCGAAACATGAAAAGCTATGCGATGGCAATTATCGGGGCCGAACACATCATGCGCTGGTTGCCCAAAGGCACGCATGAATGGGATAAATTCATCACGCCGGACGAGCTGTGTGATTTGATTAAACGGGCAGGGTTAGAGCCTGTTGAGCGCACAGGTTTTGTGTTTAATCCGCTAAGTTGGTCATGGTCTTTGTCAGATCGGGATTTATCGGTGAATTATGCAGCGGCAAGCCTAAAGCCCTAATCTTTTTCGCCCATCTGATCACGAAATTCACGCAAAACCGGCAGAACGCCGCGCAGTTTATCCGCCCCGATTTTTTCAACCACTTTGGCAATGATTGGCGTGATCGCATTTAACGCCACATCGCGCGCCACCCGGCCTGACGGGCTGATCGCGACATGCTTGCGCCGCGCATCATCCCAGTCGGGGCGGATGTGAATATGTCCGGCCCATTCCAGCTTATTCAAAGTGTTTGTCATTGCCCCTCGGGTCACATGAAACGCCTTGGCCAATTGCGCAGGGGATCGTTCGACATTGCTGTGCGCCAGATGGTTCAAGACCGAAAAATGCGAAATCTGCATACCTTTTGGCAAGGCTTTTGATAGTTTATTGCGGGCCAGCTGATCGGCCATGAATATTTCACCAAACAGAGCAACGGCAAGGGAGTCATTTTCGTGGCTCATTCGGGTACCTCGTAATTGCGACCATGCGATAAAGGCGGGATTGTATTTTTGGCAATTATAACACGCTTAACTAAACTGCTCGCGGATCAGGCGTTCTTCCAACCCGTGGCCGGGATCAAACAAAATCCGGTGCGACACAGCCGCCTCGCTGCGGATTTCCACCGCCACCACATCGCGCACCGGCTGGCTGTCGGCGCCGGCCATCACGGGGCGTTTTTTTGATTCCAGAACATCAATACGCACGACTGATGATTTCGGCAACAACGCTCCGCGCCAACGTCTGGGGCGAAACGGCGCGACTGCGGTTAAGGCCAAAACGTCGGATCCAATCGGCAAAATCGGGCCACGCGCCGAATAATTATAGGCCGTAGATCCGGCCGGCGTAGACACCATAACCCCGTCACAAACCAGCTCATCAAGCCGCAATTTTCCATCCACGGAAATACGCAAAGTTGCCGCCTGCTGGCCTGCGCGCAACAGCGATACTTCGTTAATTGCAAGGGCATTATGTATGCTTCCATCGCGGCATTCGGCCCGCATGGATAGCGGATTTATCACTTCTTCCTCGGCAGCTTGCAATCGCTGGATCAGCCCGTCTTCCTCGTAGTCATTCATCAAAAACCCGACAGTACCCCGATTCATGCCATAAACCGGTAGTTGCAAATTCTGCGCGTCATGCATGATTTGCAGCATAAAACCATCACCGCCCAGCGCCAC
>CAYYXZ010000218.1:2327-3649 GCA_964475715.1 uncultured Marinosulfonomonas sp.
ACACCCCAAGGAGCCTTTAGAAATGAACAGCACAAGCACCAATGATTTCTTCACCGAAAATCTTTCGTCGCGCGATGCGGACGTATTTGAAACGATCACCAACGAATTGGGCCGTCAACGGACCGAAATCGAGCTGATTGCCTCGGAGAACATCGTTTCACTGGCCGTGATGCAGGCCCAAGGCACGGTGCTGACCAATAAATATGCCGAGGGTTATCCGGGCCGGCGTTATTACGGTGGTTGTCAGCACGTCGATGTCACCGAAACGCTGGCGATCGAGCGGGCCAAAGAATTATTCGGTTGTGAATTTGCCAATGTGCAGCCCAATTCGGGCAGCCAGATGAATCAGGCCGTGTTTTTGGCCCTGCTGCAACCCGGTGATACATTTATGGGGCTTGATCTGAATTCGGGCGGGCATCTGACGCATGGATCACCGGTGAATATGTCGGGAAAATGGTTTAACGTGGTTTCGTATGGTGTGCGCGAAGATAATAATCTGCTGGATATGGATGCGGTGCGCAAAGCCGCGCTGGAACATAAACCCAAGCTGATTATCGCCGGCGGCACCGCTTATTCCCGTTTTTGGGATTGGGCTGCATTTCGTGCAATCGCAGACGAGGTTGGCGCGTATCTGATGGTAGATATGGCCCATATTGCCGGTCTGGTTGCCGGTGGCGTGCATCCTTCGCCGCTGCCCCATGCCCATGTGACGACGACGACAACGCATAAATCCTTGCGCGGTCCGCGCGGTGGCATGGTGCTGACAAATGACGCCGCCATTGCCAAGAAAATAAATTCGGCCGTTTTCCCCGGCCTGCAAGGTGGCCCGTTAATGCACGTGATCGCGGCCAAGGCCGTGGCTTTTGGCGAAGCGCTAAGGCCCGAATTCAAGGATTACGCCGCCCAAGTGGTGGCCAACGCCCAAGCCATGGCGGACCAGCTGATCAAAGGCGGCATCAACGTGGTTTCCGGCGGCACCGACAACCATCTGATGCTGGCCGATCTGCGCCCCAAAGGCGTAACCGGCAAAGCCGCCGAGGCCGCATTGGGGCGCGCCAATATCACTTGTAACAAAAACGGTGTGCCGTTTGATCCTGAAAAACCGTTTGTAACTTCGGGTGTTCGGCTGGGCACGCCAGCAGGCACAACACGCGGCTTCAAAGAAACCGAGTTTCGCCAGATTTCCGACTGGATTGTCGAGGTTGTGGATGGTTTGGCCGCAAATGGTGCCGAGGGTAACGCAGCGGTTGAAGCGGCTGTAAAAGCCAAGGTCGAGACACTTTGCGCAGGGTTCCCGATGTACCCAACCCTCTGATATTTTA
>CAYYXZ010000219.1:0-3643 GCA_964475715.1 uncultured Marinosulfonomonas sp.
CCGTTTTCTTTGTCCATATGCGGGATGTAGGCCTGCGAATAATCGTCCAGCCAGCTATGCTCGGTTGTTTGCCAGTCCCAGCGGCGCACCTCTGAAAACCCGACATCCTTCAAGCTTTTTGTCAAATCGGCCGCATCGAAAATCATTCCGTGAAAATCATACTTGTCTCGCTGCCCGCCACAAACCAGCCCGCGCACATCTTCGATGCCTCGTGGCAGCGTGCCCGACAAATAAAGCTGTGCCGCCGCCTCGAAATCGGGCACAGCCAAGCGCAGAATGCCACCCGGGGCAAGCACCCTGCGCCATTCGCGCAAGACATCCATGTGGGTTTTTCGGCCAAAATGTTCCAGCAAATGCGACGCGTAGATCAATTCAACCGCTCCATCCTCGATGAAGGACAAATCCTCAACCGGACCACGATGGTCAATATGCGGAAAGTCAAGTGCATCGACATGGAACCAACCGGGAATATGTTTGGCACCACAGCCAAGATGGAGTTTGGTTATGCTCATAATTTTTCTCTCTGCTTGGTGTAAAGTCAAAATCTAGCTGCTAGGTATCTGCTTGTCTATAACTAAGCTAGTCGCAAAAAAATAGCTAAATGCGCTCAGATTTCTACTTTGCACTGCGGTAGGAAACCAGCGATCAAATCAAGCGTTCTCTCTGTGGCCCCACCCTGTGTCGATTGCGCTTCCCGAACGGAATTTTGCATCGCGTTCAGTTTGTTTTTATCCTGCAAAAGGGCACCGATTTTTGCAGCAAGGGCCGCCTGATCCGGCACCATACACGCGCCCCCCTCGGCCTGAAGGTATTTATACGCGGCTTTGAAATTTCGAACATGCGGTCCCGACAGGATCGCACAACCCAGTGCAAGCGGCTCATAAGGCGTGTGCCCGCCGGATCCTGCCACAAGAGAGCCACCGATAAACGCCACCCCGACCGCCGCATAAACGGTTCCGGTTTCGCCAAGCACATCCACCAGATGGACCTGCGTGCGGGCATCCGGCAGCTCGCCCTTGCTGTGCCGCGAAAACACAAGGCCGCGACGGCTCAGCTCGGCTGCCAGATCGTCGCCGCGTTCCGGGTGGCGCGGCACAAGAACCAGTAGCGGATTGCCTGCAAGACTGGCCTGCGCATCCAATATGGCCGTTTCTTCGCCGGGATGGGTGGAAACGCCGGCCCACAGCCCCCTGTCAGCAGCGGCCGAACTAATTTGGCTGCGAATAGTTTTATTTACGGCTGGGATGGCGATATCTGCTTTAAGATTCCCCGGAGCGTGCAACCGCGCGCTCTCAAGGCCAAGAGCCCGTAGCCCGCCAAGCAGGCCGGATTCTTGTACCGTAATCAGATGCATGCAAGAGAGCAGCTTTGAATAAACAGACGGAAAACGGTCTCTACTGCGCGAGGCCCGCGCATTTAGAAGGGCTATCGGGCAACCCCTTTTTTCAAGGCAGAGTATCATCCGGGGCCAGAGATCGCCTTCCATGAAAAGCGCGGCATCCGGGCGCCAATGGTTCAGAAATCCAGAAACCGCGCCGGGCGTGTCAATTGGCATGAACTGGTGCAACGCTTGGGGCAGCAGTCGCGCAACAGTCGCGCCACCCGTTGCCGTGGTTGTTGTCACAAGGATCGAAGAATTGCTGTGGTTAACGAGGTTATGAGCAAGCTTCACAACCGAGGCAACCTCGCCGACCGATGCGGCGTGGATCCAGATAAGCGGACCGGCGGGGCGCGCCAGAGAGGCATGCCCCAGACGTTCGCCAAGCCTTTCGCGTTTAGCGTTCTGGCGCCGGTGCGCAAAGCGCGCACTCCAGACGAGGATTATCGGCGCAACCGCCGTAAGCACAAGCCAGAAGCGGATCAACATGGGCTGCCTGACGGGTTTTTGTTTTTTACGGGATGGGCAAAGCTGCGGCCTGAAAGGTTGGACGCCGTATTTACAAATGAGCTGACCGCCCATGCCGCACCGGCGGGCAATTCCAAACGGCGCACCGAATGCCGATTGGAAACGCGAGCGCGTTGTGCCGGCGGATCGAAACGTATCATCCTTGGATGGCTGTCCAGCCGTCGGCCAGAATATCGGGATTGGCATAGGCGGGGTCGGCAAACCATCGTGCGGGAGCGGTCACGATTTTATCTGCCCGCGGATTGAGCCAAGCCCCCCACCAGGAAAATGAAGAATTGGCAATAATATGGTGCCGGCACGCGTTCATAAGGCGTAGGTCTTCGATGTTTCGCGAAGAATCATTATGCCCGACGACCCTGATTTCGGCGGGTAGTTTCAAATTTTCCCGCACCCAGGCAGGATCGTCAGAAAACGCATATATAATGGGATCACTCTCCATTTTCTGCGCAACATAGTCTAGCGCACGCGCGTAGTAATCCGGTGTGCAGATGCCGTGCCGTGCCGTGGCTTTTGAATTGCTCACATAATCGCCGCGCCGCACATGCAGCGAAACGGCGCGCGACTCTGCCTTGATTTCGGCATGCCAGCGGGCGTTCTCTGCATCAAGCGGGGATATGGGGGTCAGTTCGGCGCGGATTGTTGCGGCCTGCGCTGTGAAATACCGTTCGGATTGGAAATACCCGTCGATCCAGGAAGGTGCGCAAATAGCCGCAATGGCGGGATCAAAGCCGCTCCCTTTTTGGCGCAATAACCTTGGCTCACGTCGGGCCAGCCGCCAGATCCAATAGGCCAGTGGCCGACCCCGCAGTAAAGGCGGAAGACGTTCAGCGTTCAGCGGAACATCCGCCAATTTGAAGGCGTTAAGCGCATAGCCATATTCGCGTTCGCGACGGTAATAACGCCGGTCCAGAACCAGCGGCAGCCCGGTTTTCAGCGCAAGCGCGCGACCGGCCGCATATTGAAACATCTGGTTCCCAAGGCCGCCTTTTATCCTGACAATAATCATTGTTTTCCTCACTGGGTTCTTTGCCGGTACCCATCATATTTTTCAATGCGTTCCTTGATGTTGTCACGTTAACTGACTTGCATTGGAAAAGTCCAGTTATTGATATTCAAACGGGGCTGACCACCGTTTTCCAAGCGTCAAATACTTCCAGTCGGTGATATCGAATTGTTAGTGCAGAGCGGCGGCGGGCTGGAACGGAAAAGCAATTGCGGATGGCAGAGCGGATCGATACGTACCGCCGCAAGGCCCTCGGCGATCGGTAGCCCTGCATTGCCCTTTCGCGCTTTCGCAACCCATCGGCGGATCGTTCCGCAGGACACGTCGAGCCACCCTGTTTTTCTTTTTCCTTCGGGCAAAAGTGGCTCTAATGTAGACCAATTCATTAGGCTTTCAATCTCGTCCAAATCGCTCAATTCGGGGGGTAAGAAGGTCAACCATAGCTTGCATCCCGGCTTCCTGTTCCTTAATCATTCCCTCTTGGGACATTGCTGCGCAATAATCGGCACCTTGGTAAAACCGCTCTTTCGCATTTGTTTGCCCTTCAAAAGGTTGAGCAAACTCTACATCAAAGTAAGGGAAGTTTCGGGGGCAGGTCAAACTGAATAGGCGATACAATCACCCTCACTTGAATAATTGCAATATTTTGTTAAATTGCCTCGGAAAAACTGGCGCGGCCAGGCATTAATCTTTAGTCTAAGGTTCGGAGCCCGTCTTCGAAATTTCACAAAGCA
>CAYYXZ010000220.1:0-3642 GCA_964475715.1 uncultured Marinosulfonomonas sp.
CAACAAAACCCAGCGGGGACCGCTGGTAAAGTTCACGCAGGCTCATGGATTCGGCGGTCTCAAAGGCCGGTGTCGGGCTGATCGAAAGCAGGAGCGGCGCAAACGATATTGAAACCAGCACCGAGGAAATGATGAACAAAACATAGCCCGAAGGATCGCCCAACACCAACAACCCCTGCGCCGTCACCACGCCCGACATTTGCACGATCACATAAAGCGACAAGGCTTTGCCGCGATTTTCATTGCTGGCCGAATTGTTCAACCAGCTTTCGGCCGTGACATAAACCCCGGCAAAACAAAACCCGATCACAACCCGCCCCAACCCCCAGGCCACGGGCTGTGCGATGGTTGGATAAAGGATCAAAACGGCCGAAATAAATGATGCCAACGCCGCAAATACCCGCACGTGCCCGACTCTGCGAATCATGGCCGGCGTTAGGCGCGAGCCGCCTAAAAACCCGACAAAATAGGCCGACATCACAAATGACATCGTCAGGGTTGAAAACCCCTCCATGCCGCCGCGCACGCCTAATAATGTGCCTTGAAGACCGTTTCCGATCATCAACAACAACATGCCCAACAGCAAGGCCCACGAGCTTTTCAGCACCTGTAACATTGGCTTTTTCCACTTTGTTTCCTGAAAACAACCTAAGGCAAATCAAAGCGAACTGCTTGGCTTTGCGCGACATTTTAACGCCGTTTTTTAGCCTCGGGAAACAAAATTGAAGAATCACCATACGAAAAAAACCGGTAGCGGTTATCGATGGCATGTTTGTAAATTTCGCGGATCCGATCAGAACCCATCAGGGCCGAAACCAGCATCATCAAAGTGGATTTTGGCAGATGGAAATTGGTCATCAAAGCGTCGGTTATCTGAAACTTGAAACCGGGTCTGATAAAAATATCGGTGTTGCCCTGCCATGGTTGCAAACGCCCCTCAACGGCCGCACTTTCAAGCAGCCGCAGCGCCGTTGTGCCAACCGCAATCACCCGCCCGCCGCTTGCACGCGTTGCGTTGATTTCATCGGCTGCCTGCTGGCTAACGCGGCCCCATTCGGAATGCATTTTATGTTGGCTTACATCGTCCACTTTTACCGGCAAAAACGTGCCCGCGCCGACATGCAGGGTAACATGGCTAAAATCCACCCCGGTAGCGGCAATTTGTGCCAGCAGATCATCATCAAAATGCAGTGATGCCGTCGGGGCCGCAACCGCGCCTTTATGGCGGGCAAAAACCGTTTGGTAATCGTGTTTATCCTGCGCGTCAGCGGGGCGTTTGGCGGCGATATACGGCGGCAAAGGCATCTGGCCAGCCCGCGCCAACGCGGCGTCAAAATCATCGCCTGTCAGGCTAAATTGTAATATTGCCGCGCCATCAACCTTCTCGATCAAACGCGCTGACAAATCATCGCAAAACACCACTTCTTCGCCAATATTCAGCTTTTTCAATGGCTTAATCAACGCCAGCCAATTGCCACTGCTGCGTGGCTCCAGCAATGTTACCTCAATTTTTGCCGCCACCGGCCCTTGGGCGCTGTTGCGGTGGCGCTTGCCAAACAGGCGCGCCGGGATCACCTTGGTATCGTTCAGAACCAGACGGTCACCTTTGCGCAAAACAGCGGGCAAATCGGCAACCGACAAATCGCGCGTCTGCCCCACCTCTGCCACCAAAAGCCGGGCAGATGTGCGCGGGCGGGCGGGCCGTGTGGCGATCAGCTCTTCGGGCAACTCAAAATCAAAATCGGACAGCTTCATTCCAGCACCTTTGGTGGCGGGCCTTTGAATATATCGCGAAACATGCCCGGCGTTAAAATTGACAGCGGATTGACCCGCACTTTGGGGTTATCGGCCGGTCCAGACATGCGGTAATTAAAGCCGAACAAGCCCTCGCCACGGCGTGCAAATATCCGACCAATCACGTTCAGAAAATAGATCGGCGAAACCACGCCGCGCATATCGATCGTGCTGTCTGCCAGATTATAAACTCCGCTCATCGAAACCCCCATTGATGCGCCCACAGCACTGCCCGAAGTGATGATAATCTGACGCGGTGTCAACCGAAAATCGACCTGATACTCGGCAAATAAAATACCGCGCCCATGCAGCTTTTGCAACAGCCCGACACCGCTGATCGCATCCAGCAAATCGGCCATTGCGGATGCGCCCCGAATGCGAATGTTCTGGCCGCGAACCTGCCCGTCATACTGGCCAACCGCCCCTTTGCGCGGCACAAGTGTTAAATCCATGCTGCCTCTGCGCGCCGTTTCCAAAACGCCCGCCGCCAAAAACACCGCACCTGCGTTATCTGATTTAATCCGATACGCGCTGCCATCTTTGGTTGGAACCACCGCACCAGAAATGGGTGCCTTGCCGTTGACTTTTGCTGTAAATTCTCCATTCAAACCTGCCCTGCGGCTGAAGTTTCCGCGAAATCCGGTCAGGGTAATACCGTCAGAAACGATCAACCTATCCAGCGACACGGCCAGATTTCCACCTGCTGCGGGTGCCGATCCACCACCGCCAAAATTTGCCCTGCGCGTATCAATCATCCCGCCCAGCACATTGATCGACGGCGCCGCACCTTTGCCCCGCCCGATCAATTCAATCGACGCATCCAGCCAACCCGCCAGCTGCACCCGTGAAAATTCTGCCTTTTTCAGACCACCATCGGCTGTCATCGTCACCGTGCCGGTCGCGTTCAGCCCTGCGCCCTTGATCTCCAACAAATCGACACGCGGCACCTCGCCCAATACGCCGGCCACCTCAAGCCTGCCCTTGTCCGATTTTGACAAAGCCCAACCCAATTCAGGCAAGCGCAAACCCAGCCGGTTCAAATCCGAAACCAGCCTGAATTTTGCCGGCTGATCACGTCGAAAATCAATTTCAACCTGCCCGACCCCTGCCCCCGAAACGCTGCCTTTGGGCAAGCCAATGGAAAATTGGTCAACAAAGCGCTGCGAAAGTTCAACCGTGCCTTCCAATTTGGATATCCCGCGCGATTGTAGCCCCATTTGTTGCTGCCAGCGCCCCCGCACCGGCACAGCGCCCAGCAAACCCGCACCGGAAATCACCAGATCATCCGTCGTGGCCGTTAATGATAATTTTGGCGCCCGCAGCACGTGGCCCTCAACCAGTTTATCACTGCGAACATCGCTCAACTGGGCGTAAATATCATAATCCACGTCATCAATCAGAATTTCCTTTAACAACCTCAAGTGGATTTCGCCCGAAACGTTAACATTTCCATCGGCCAAATCAACGGGTAGGCCAGCTTTTGATAAAATATTAAACGGCGGCTGATCCAGCAAAGACAGCGCTGCGGGCAATGGTCCCTTTGCCTTCAGATAAACCGTTGCGGGCGGCCCCTTTATTTCCAGATCGTGAATTTTAAACACCGTGCCGGCGACATCCAGCGCGCCACCAACCGGGGCTGTGACCGTGCCGCTGTTAACCACAACTGTAAACACATCCTTAAATATGGTTGAATGACCCGAGCCGCCCAAAATCGGCGGCAAATAGTTCATAAACCGCACCTGGGCCTCTTTGAATTCATAGCCAAGAGAAAACACGGGCGCAGCCCCGCTATTAAATCGCAACGCACCGTTAACATTGAATATTTTTGCGTCCATCAGGTTTTTGGTT
>CAYYXZ010000221.1:0-3625 GCA_964475715.1 uncultured Marinosulfonomonas sp.
GGCGCAGCCTTCTTCTTGGCCACCCCAACACCCTCAAGCGCATCCAGCCGCGTCTTCAGAGCCTGATTTTCTTCGCGCGCTTTTTGGGCCATGGCCTGAACCGCATCAAATTCTTCACGGGTGACAAAATCACGGTCCGCCATCCAGCGCTCAAGCCAGCTTTTCATCGCGGTTGATGCCTCGTCCTTGGCACCTTGGGCAACACCCATGGCATTGGTGAACAGGCCAGAAAGATCGTCGATTGTTTTGTTGCGGTTTTGCATGGGATGCCTTTAAATTGATTTGCGGTTGCTTTATATATGGTGCCACAAAGCGCAAATCACAAGGTTGACTTTGACGCATTAGGAACGGCAATTACAAATATGCAAAATATGATCCCCTTTCCCGGCATCGGCAATGAAATTTTCAGCCTCGATCTGTTCGGTTTTGATCTGGCCCTGCGCTGGTATGCGCTGGCTTATATCGTTGGAATTATCGTCGGTTACCGCATCGTTTTGCGGGCCGTGCGCAACGTGAATCTGTGGCGCAACGATACCGCACCCATGGCCCCAAATCTGGTCGAGGCATTTTTGACATGGGCCATTATCGGCATCATTATCGGGGGCCGTCTGGGTTTTGTGCTGTTTTATGATCTCGATCAGTTTTTGCAAAACCCGGCCCAGATTCTAAAGGTCTGGACTGGCGGCATGGCCTTTCATGGCGGGTTTTTGGGCGTGGTTGTTGCCGGCCTGCTGTTTTGCGCCAAGCACAATATTAAAATGCTGTCCTTTGGCGATTTAATGGCAATGGCCGCACCGATGGGTCTGTTTTTGGGCCGCTTGGCCAATTTTAACAGCGCCGAATTATGGGGCCGGCCCTCGGATGTGCCTTGGGCTGTGATTTTTCCCGGCCCGGCGGCGCAATATTGCCCCGATGTTGTGGGCCTGTGCGCACGCCATCCCTCGCAATTATATCAGGCCGGTCTTGAGGGGCTGATCCTTGGCATCGTGCTGCTTTATCTGGGGTTTCGGCGCGGTTGGCTGAAAAAACCGGGCCAGTTGATGGGGCTGTTTATTGCCGGATACGGTGTGGCGCGTTTTATTGTCGAGTTTTTCCGCCAAGCCGATGCGCAGTTTATCACGGTTGATAATCCGATGGGTTTTGTGATGCAGATCGGTGAATTCGGTATCACCAAAGGCCAGCAGCTTTCGGTGCCGATGATCATAATTGGCATTGGCTTTATTATTTTGGCCCGGCGGCGCGCGTGACGCCGCTTGGCGAAATCCTGATTAAACGGATAATTGCCAACGGCCCGATCAGCATCGCCGATTACATGGCCGAATGTTTGCTGCACCCCGCGCACGGATATTACAACAGCCGCGATCCGTTTGGCGCGGCCGGAGATTTTACCACAGCCCCTGAAATCAGCCAGATGTTTGGCGAATTGCTGGGGCTGTGTCTGGCCCAAAGCTGGCAGGACCAAGGCGCGCCGGAACATTTCATTTTAGCCGAATTGGGACCGGGTCGCGCCGCGCTGATGGCCGATGTTTTGCGCGCCACCAAATCTGTGGCCGGATTTCACGCCGCCGCACAGATTACCTTAATCGAAGCCTCGCCCGCTTTGCGAAAAATCCAGCGCGACCGGCTTGGCGGCTACCGGATAAACTGGCTGGATAATATTCACGATCTGCCCGCAGGCCCGCTGTTTTTGCTGGCCAATGAATTTTTCGATGCGCTGCCGATCCGCCAATATATTCGCGCCGGATCCGGCTGGTGTGAGCGGCGCATCGGCGTTGCGGCTGGCGCATTGGCTTTTGGCGCAGGCCCGCCGGTGCCGGTCGATACGCTTGCGCCCAGATTGGCCGATTGCAACAGCGGAGATCTGGTGGAAACCTGCCCAAGCGGCCACGCCATTGCCGCCGAAATCGCCCAGCGCATCGGCCATTGCGGCGGGGCGGCAATTATTGTTGATTACGGCGACTGGCGTTCATTGGGCGACACATTGCAAGCCGTCAAAAACCACACGTTTGATCCGCCGCTGGCCCACCCCGGTCAGGCCGATCTGAGCGCGCATGTCGATTTTATGGCCCTAAGCCGCGCCGCCAGCCCCCATGCGGCCGTCAGTAAAATGATGCCTCAGGGCGAATTTCTGCAACATCTGGGTATTGCCGATCGTGCGCAGGTGTTGGCCAAAAACTTAACCGGGGCCGCGTTGCAAAACCATATTGGCGCCTTTAAGCGCTTGACCGACCCTGATAAAATGGGGATCCTGTTCAAAGCAATCGCCATCTTTCCAAACAACACCCCACCCCCAGCCGGATTTAGCTCATGACGCTTGAAATTCTTACCGCCGACACCCTGTCCGGTTTTCGCCACGGTTTTTTTAGCCGCCGCGGCGGGGCTTCGAGCGGGGTTTTTCAGGGGCTTAACTGTAGCTTTGGCTCCAGCGATCAAACCGAGGCCGTGGCCATAAACCGCAATCACGTTGCCGGCGCGATGCAGGTGGATGTTGCGGCGCTGGCTTGCCTTCATCAACACCATTCCAGCAAAGTGTTAACAATTTCGGCCCCCCTGAACGCTGAGCGCCCCAAGGCCGATGCGATGGTCAGCGCCACAAAAGGCATCGCACTTGGGGTTTTAACGGCCGATTGTGCGCCGGTGTTATTTGCCGATCATCAAGCCGGCATTATCGGTGCGGCCCACGCGGGCTGGAAGGGGGCGCTTGACGGGGTGCTCGAAGCCACGCTGGACGCGATGCAAGCGCTGGGTGCGTCGCGCGAAAATATTTGCGCCGTTATCGGGCCCTGCATCAGTCAGGCCGCCTATGAGGTCGGGCCTGAATTTATGGATACGATCATGGGCCATGGCCCGGATTATTCCCGGTTTTTTGCAGGCGGCACGGATGACCGGCTGCATTTTGATCTGCCCGGGTTTTGCCTGCTGCGATTGCGCGAGGCCGGCGTGAAAGATGCCACGTGGCTGCGCCATTGCACCTATAATGATCCAGAGCGGTTTTATTCTTACCGGCGCAGTGTGCATCAAAAAGAGGCCGATTACGGACGCCTGATTTCTTGTATCCGGCTTTAGGGTCCTGACCCTAGCCAAATTGGCCGAAATTAAGGCAGTTACCGCCCAATTCCTGCCCTGTTTTGCAAGTGACATCGTAGAAAACAAACCAATTAATACAAATTAAGCACATAATCTTTAGTAAATACGGCCCCGTCCCGCAAAATCAGGTTTGCCTTAATTGCTGAAAATAAACTTTTGCATGGGGATGTTTTTTTAGATTTCAGTCATTCTATGGCCTTAATGGGCTGCCATATTGTAACTTGTCAGCACAAATTGACACAGAGTTTAACAATTCACGACACTAACAGGCACAGCGTTAAAACAAAGCAAGAGGGAGCCGTAAAATGAAAAAGCAACAATCCATCATCAAGAATATCATATCCGAAGCCGCAAAAACAGAAGTGGTTATGCCATGGGCCAGAGGCGCGCGCCGCCGCGAATGGATCGCCAAACGCAAAAACACATGCCCCCCGCTAAAAGCTGCACACGGATAACCGAAATTTAATCCTCGTAACGTATTACTCGTTATGTTCCTTGTAGCCAGTAATCAGGTCACCCCTCGTGGGTGGCCTTTTTT
>CAYYXZ010000222.1:0-3596 GCA_964475715.1 uncultured Marinosulfonomonas sp.
GCCCCATCGCCCACAGCCAGCACTTGGGTTGCATCTATGCCCAATTTTGCCGTGATTTCATTTAACGCCGTAACTTTGGCATCGCGGCCCAATATCGGCATGGCGACCGCTCCGGTCAGCTTGTCATTAGCGATCAGCAACCTATTGGCACGATTTTCATCAAAACCCAAATCTTTTGCGATCTTACCGGTGAAATCACTAAATCCCCCCGATACCAAAGCCGCATAAGCCCCGTTTGCCTTCATCGTCGCCAGCAACAGCTTTGCGCCGGGCATCAACGTAATGCGATTGGCTAAAACAGTCTCTATTACGGATATTGGCAGCCCTTTTAACAATCCAACCCGCTCCTTTAACGATGCCTCAAAACCCAACTCGCCATTCATGGCACGGGCGGTAATTTTGGCCACATGCGCCCCAATTCCGGCTTCTGAGGCCAGCTCGTCAATGCATTCCTGCTGGATCATTGTGCTGTCCATATCGGCCAACAGCATCTGTTTTTTGCGCCCCTCAACAGGCTGGACAACCAAATCAACGGCCATTTCCTGCATATCTTGCCAAACATCCCAACGATTTGACGCGATCACAGGAATGCTGAATTCCGCAGCAACATCAGGTGCCAACCACACCACATCACCGCCGCCCCATGCATTGCGCACAGCCTCAACGATCGCAGGCTTTAACATCGGATTGGCGGGGTTGCACAGCAGGGTAACCATAAACATTTTCATAACCTTTATGTCGTTTTTTTCAGAATTACCGCTGGATTACCGCAATTTTCAGGGTTGCGCCAGCCAAACTGTGCAGCTATTGCAGCAAGTGGGACACCCCTCCCCAACGAGGGGCAATATATCTGGAAGGATACCATGACTACATTTGCACAACCGGCCACGCGGCCGGCAAACCCGCGTTTTTCATCTGGCCCTTGCGCCAAAAACCCCACCTGGACCCTGAATGCATTATCTGACGCGCCGCTTGGCCGTTCGCATCGGGCTGGCATTGGAAAAAATAAACTAAAAGCCGCCATCGAAACCACCCGCGAGGTGCTGGGCATTCCGGCCGATTATAAAATCGGCATCGTGCCTGCCTCCGATACGGGTGCCATGGAAATGGCCATGTGGTCGTTGCTGGGCGCACGGTCTGTAGAGATGCTGGCCTGGGAAAGTTTTGGCGCGGGTTGGGTCACGGATGTGGTCAAACAGCTGAAACTAGACGCCAAGGTGACAACGGCCGATTACGGTAAAATCGTTGATCTGAATGCCGTTGATTTCAATTCCGACGTTGTCTTTACCTGGAACGGCACCACATCCGGTGTGCGGGTTCCAAACGGTGATTTCATCCCGGCCGATCGCCAAGGTCTGACCATTTGTGACGCCACATCGGCGGCTTTTGCGATGGATTTGCCTTGGGACAAACTGGATGCCACCACATTTAGCTGGCAAAAAGTATTGGGCGGCGAAGCGGCGCACGGCATTCTGGTTTTGTCACCACGCGCAGTTGAGCGGCTGGAAAATTATACCCCCGCGTGGCCTTTGCCGAAGATTTTTCGTCTGACCAAAAGCGGCAAATTGATCGAAGGTATTTTCAGCGGTGCCACAATCAACACCCCCTCAATGCTGGCGGTCGAAGATTATCTGGTGGCGCTTGAATGGGCCAAATCGGTTGGTGGTTTGCAAGGCATGATCGGGCGCGCAGACGCAAATACGGCTGTGTTAGAGACGTTTATCGACACCCACGACTGGCTTGAATTCCTTGCCGATGATCCGGCCTTGCGCTCGAACACTTCGGTTTGCGTAAAATTCAACGACCCGCGCATCAAAGACGGTGCCGGTTTTGCCAAAGCGGTTGCAAAACGTCTGGAAAATGCCGGCGTTGCCTATGATATCGGCGCTTACCGCGATGCACCTGCGGGCCTGCGCATCTGGTGTGGCAGCACGGTTGAAACGGCCGATTTGCAGGCGCTAATGCCGTGGCTTGACTGGGCTTTTAACGCTGAAATCAACGCATAATTTCGGGTGGCCTACGGGCCGCTCGCTTTCATTATAATTCAATAAGGAGCCTGAACAATGGCACCCAAAGTACTCGTATCCGACAAGCTATCCGAATCTGCCGTGCAAATTTTCCGCGACCGCGGGATTGACGTGGATTTCATGCCCGACCTTGGCAAAGACAAAGACGCTTTACGCAAAATCATCGGCAAATATGACGGGCTTGCAATCCGTTCGGCCACTAAAGCCACGGCAAAAATGCTGGAGGCCGCTGATAAGTTGAAAGTCATCGCGCGCGCTGGAATCGGGGTGGATAATGTCGATATTCCGGCAGCCTCGAAAAAAGGTGTAATCGTGATGAACACGCCTTTTGGCAACTCGATCACCACGGCCGAACATGCCATTGCCCTGATGTTGGCCGTGGCGCGCCAAATCCCCGAGGCCAATGCCTCGACCCAAGCCGGCAAATGGGAAAAATCCAAATTTATGGGCAGTGAAATCACCGCCAAAACGCTGGGCCTGATCGGCGCGGGCAACATTGGATCCATCGTGGCTGATCGCGCGCTTGGGCTGAAAATGAAGGTTGTCGCCTATGATCCTTTTCTTTCCGAAGAACACGCGACCAAAATCGGTGTTGAAAAAGTTGAGCTGGACGCGTTGTTGGCGCGGGCTGATTTTATCACGTTGCATGTGCCTTTAACGGATAAAACCCGCGGCATTCTGAACGCCGATGCGATTGCAAAAATGAAGCCCGGCGTGCGGGTGATCAATTGCGCCCGCGGTGGTTTGGTGGATGAGGCCGCCTTGGCTGATGCGATAAAATCCGGTCATGTTGCCGGTGCTGCATTTGATGTGTTTGAAACCGAGCCGGCCACGGATAGCCCGTTATTTGGTGTTCCAAACGTGGTTTGCACCCCGCATTTGGGGGCCTCGACCACCGAGGCACAAGAAAACGTGGCCGTGCAAGTGGCCGAGCAAATGTCGGATTATTTGCTGACGGGTGCGGTGACGAATGCGTTGAATATGCCGTCGGTTACCGCCGAGGAGGCCAAAACCATGGGCCCATGGCTGGATCTGGCCGGACATCTTGGGGCGTTTGTTGGACAGATGACGCAAGAGCCGATCAAGGCGATCAATATTCTTTATGATGGCGGCGTTTCGGAAATGAATTTGAGTGCGCTTGATTGCGCGGCGATTGCCGGCATCATGCGGGCGACAAACCCCGAGGTAAACATGGTTTCAGCCCCGGTTATTGCCAAGGATCGCGGCGTTATGGTTTCAAAAACCACGCAGGAAAAATCGGGCGCGTTTGATGCTTATATTAAACTGACCGTCGTTACAGATACGCGCGAACGCTCGATTGCCGGCACTGTGTTTAGTGATGGAAAACCACGCTTTATCCAGATTAAAGGCATTCAGATTGACGCCGAAATTGGCGAGCACATGCTTTATACCACCAACAAAGATGTGCCGCGTGTTATCGGGACATTGGGTAAAATACTGGGCGATAACGAGGTAAACATTGCCAACTTTACTTTGGGTCGCAAAGAAGTCGGCGGCGATGCGATTGCGTTGCTGTATCTGGACAACCCGATCTGTGAAAAAGCGATT
>CAYYXZ010000223.1:0-2349 GCA_964475715.1 uncultured Marinosulfonomonas sp.
CAACTTTCATCCGCACAAACCGAAATTGGGCGCGGCATACCGCTCAATGCGTTATCCTCGCTCGCGGGCAAAGGTTGCTCAACCAACGCCACCCCCAACCGTAATAAATGCGGCGCAAGCTCGGTGTAAATTTCAGCAGTCCAGCCCTCGTTTGCATCAACAATTATCGAAGATTTCGGCGCACCTGCCCGCACAGATTCCAGCCGCGCCATATCATCCGGTGTGCCCAGCTTAATCTTTAATAGCGGTCGAAACGCATGTTTAGCCGCCTGTTTGCGCATCTTTTCCGGCGTATCAAGCGACAAGGTATAGGCGGTAATTTCCGGTCCCGGTTTTGGCAATCCCGCCAATTCCCAAACCCGTTTGCCGGCCTGTTTTGCCTCAAGATCCCAAAGCGCACAATCCAGCCCGTTTCGCGCCGCACCCGCAGGCAAGGCATCCTGTAAATCCAGCCGGTTAATGCCCTGCGGCAGGTCTTGAATCTGGGCCGTAACCGAGGCAAGCGTTTCGCCGTAGCGCGCATAAGGCACGCATTCACCCCGGCCCGTTATCCCGCCGCGCAACACCCGAACTGTCAGCACTTTTGCAGCCGTCTTAGAGCCGCGCGAAATGGTGAAAGCCTGTGCCAGTTTGAACACATCGGGCGTGATGGAAATTACCATGATGGGCCTTTCGGATTTTTGTTTACTCCGCAGCGCGCAGACAGGCATTTCGCGCCGTTCAATCAATCTGGCGATTTTACCCTTTGACAACAGCTTGCGCAAGCCGGCGCATTATTATACCAAAACCTTGACCGCTTTCGTAACATCATTAGCCACAGGATTTATCATGAGCTTTCGCCTTCAGCCCGCTTCCCCTGCCCGCCCCAACCGTTGCCAGCTGTTTGGCCCCGGCTCCCGTGTTGAATTATTCGAGAAAATGGCGGCCAGTGCGGCCGATGTGATTAACCTTGATCTCGAGGATAGCGTTGCGCCATCCGACAAGGACAATGCGCGCAAAAATGTGATCGAGGCAATCAACGATATCGATTGGGGCAACAAAACTTTAAGCGTGCGCATCAACGGGCTGGATTCGCCATATTGGTATCGCGATGTGATCGAAATTATGGAAACTGCGGGGGATCGGATTGATCAGTTCATGATTCCAAAGGTGGGCAATGCCGCTGATATTTACGCTGTCGATGCGCTGGTTACGGCAATCGAGGCCGCCAAGGGCCGCAAAAAACGCATAAATTTCGAAGTGATTATCGAAAGTGCCGCCGGCTTGTCCCACATTGAGGAAATCGCCGCATCTTCGCCGCGCATGCAGGCCATGTCGCTGGGTGCTGCCGATTATGCGGCCTCGATGGGCATGCAAACCACCGGAATTGGCGGCACGCAGGAAAATTATTATATGCACCACGAGGGGCAGAAATATTGGTCTGATCCGTGGCACTGGGTGCAAACGGCCATCGTTGCGGCCTGTCGCACGCATGGGTTGTTGCCGGTTGACGGACCGTTCGGCGATTTTTCCGATGCCGAGGGTTTCCGCGCCCAAGCCTTGCGCGCAGCCACTTTGGGCATGGTCGGGAAATGGGCCATCCACCCCAAACAAATCGCGCTGGCAAACGAGGTGTTCACCCCGTCCGAGGCCCAAGTCACCGAGGCCCGCGAGATTATCACAGCCATGGAAGCCGCCAAAGCCGACGGCGAAGGTGCCACAGTTTACAAAGGCCGTCTGGTGGATATTGCCAGCATCAAACAGGCCGAAGTCATTGTCAAGCAGTCCGAAATGATCAACAAACCGTGATCTCGACGCATAAATCGGGTTGAATGTGACTAAAGTCACATTCCGAGTGCTTGCATCGGTTAATCTGTAATTACGAGAAAGTTTAAAACCAACTTGCAAGCAATTATGGAGATACCAATGAAAAAACTACTTCTTACCGCGGCCCTTGGTCTGGCTATGGCTACGGGTGCTATGGCCGAAAGCAAAAGCGAGCTATCCGCCCCCATCGTTATGTGCCTGCAATTTATTGGCCCCAATGCTGATAAACTGGGTCTGGACGATGCCCAAAAAGCCGAACTAAAACGGTTTATGACGGAAGAGGTTCCGGGCGTTGCAGCCTATGACAAAGAGGTCACAGCTATGCGTGCCGATCTTCGCGGCATGATCCACATGGGCGGCGACAAGGACGCGCGTATGGCGCTGGCCGAAAAAATCGGCGCGGCTGAAACCAAGCGTTTGATGATGCGCTCTAATTGTGCCGATCACTGGCGCGGTGTTCTGAGCAAAGAGCAATTTGCCGAAGTTCTGGCAATGGCGAAAAAGGCAATGGGCGGCATGTAAAAACTGTGCAGCCAATCAAAG
>CAYYXZ010000223.1:2449-3553 GCA_964475715.1 uncultured Marinosulfonomonas sp.
CCGTGCGCTATATCAGCGGCACATAAATTTCTGTCAGCAGATCCTTGGGTGCTGTGTCCATCGGGCTGTTTAAATAAACTTCATAGCTTGGCTCATCGCGCGTTTCGCGGCCCGAATTTGGCAGCCATTCACCATACAGATAATCATAGGCGGCCTTTAGACCCGAATACGGCCCCTTAAAAACCAAAACAGCCACATCGCCCTTGGCTACGCTCACTTCCTCTAACCCATCGGGCAACGCCAAATCGGGCGAAACCTCCAGTGCTGCAAATGATCGCAGATCAGCCTCGGCGACCGCATTTGGATCATCGTAATACAGCCCCACCATCGATTTCACATTCGGCCACAGATTGCGCGACGTGGCAATTGCGCTGACCTTTTCAAAGACCTTGCCAATCTCCAAATAAGCGCCTTTGTGCGGCAGGCCAATAATGCGCCGATCATCTGTTTTTCTGATTTCAATTGTAAACATTTTGCGTTTTCCTTTTGATGTTTGCATTGGCAGTAAATCTGCCTTGCCCCGTTTGCGAAATGCACCCGGTGCCATCCCAAAACCGGTTTGAAACACCCGGCTAAAACTTTGCACATTGGGATAGCCCGCCTTGCAGGCCACCTTGGCCAGCGGCCAATCTTTTTGCACCAACCAGCAGGCCGCACGGTGCAGACGGATCCGGCGCACCGCTTGGGCACAGGTTTCGCCGGTAATGCCATGAAACACCCGATGCCAGTGAAACCGCGACATTGCAGCGACATCGGCAAGCCTGTCCAGTGACAAATCCCCATCGGTGTTTTCAAAGATGTAATCAATCACCCGCAGCATGCGTTTTTCATAATCGGTGCGCATGGTTTTCCTTTGGACTCATTTCATAACCGATACCTGCCACAGCCTGAATTCACAAATCTTGCTTAGTTGCATATTACTGCAATCATCGCCATATATCGGCTGACGGAATATTCGGAGAATCTCATGCCCACCTACCTAGAATTTGAAAAACCTTTGGCTGAAATTGAAAAAAAAGCCCAAGAGCTGCGGGCGTTGGCGCGCGCCAATGATAAAATGGATGTGGCCGAGGAAGCGGCGGCACTGGATAAAAAAGCCGTCAT
>CAYYXZ010000224.1:0-3544 GCA_964475715.1 uncultured Marinosulfonomonas sp.
GCAGGATTTATCGGATTTCACACTTGCCAACGCCTGTTGGACGATGGGTTTCGCGTCATTGGACTCGATGCCATGAGCGATTATTATGACGTTAGCCTCAAACAAAAACGTCATCAGATCCTCGGCGATATTGCGGGTTTCACCGCCAACGAGGACCGTCTTGAAACACCTGACCTTTTGATGCGCCTGTTTGACACCCATCGCCCCAATGTTGTGATCCACCTTGCCGCACAGGCCGGGGTGCGCCATTCAATTGATGCACCCCGCAGCTATCTTAAATCAAATCTGATCGGCACGTTCGAGCTTCTCGAGGCGGCGCGCGCCTACCCGCCCAAACATATGCTTCTCGCCTCAACCTCGTCCGCTTATGGTGCAAATACAAAAATGCCCTACAAAGAAACCGACAAGGCCGATGCGCAGATGTCTTTTTATGCGGCCACCAAAAAAGCCACGGAATCGATGGCCCATTCTTATGCCCATCTTTACGATCTGCCGATCACCATGTTTCGGTTTTTTACCGTTTATGGCCCGTGGGGGCGCCCCGATATGGCCCTGATCAAATTCACCAAGGCCATTTTAAATGACGACCCGATTGATGTTTATAATCATGGAAATATGAGCCGCGATTTCACCTATGTAGAAGATCTGGTCAACGGCATCCGCCTGCTGATTGACGCCGCCCCCAAACGCCCTATTTCCGGCGAAACAG
The DNA here is from genome assembly GCA_964475715.1 of uncultured Marinosulfonomonas sp. GTDB lineage: Bacteria > Pseudomonadota > Alphaproteobacteria > Rhodobacterales > Rhodobacteraceae > Profundibacter. The sequence continues at coordinate 710 of CAYYXZ010000224.1, forward strand.
TGCCTGATTTTGATAGCCTGTCTTTGGTCGCCCCGTTCCGTGTGGTTAATATTGGCAATGGCGCACCGGTGCCCTTGATGGACTTCATCGCCGCTATTGAAGCCGCCCTTGGAAAATCGGCGCGCAAAAACATGATGGACATGCAGCCCGGAGATGTCCCCGCTACATGGGCCGATACCACGCTGCTGCAGCATCTCACCGGCTACACCCCCCAAACCGGTGTCCCCGAAGGCGTCGCCCGCTTTGTCGACTGGTACAAGGACTATTACAAAAGCTAAAGTGCTGGCTCTGGCGCAAAATTTTCTACCCGTGGGTCAATTCACCAATACAACTTTACCTACGATATAAGACGTAAGCTACCCCTCTTGTCTTATAAATGACTTGGCTTCAGGATACGAAATCAGGTATTCAATAAAGAAATGTCAGATGTTGCACTGGCAAGTTGAACCCGCGCTTGGTCTCTTCGTAAAGATGCGGAATTAGACGCATCAGGGGTCAGGGGAAAAGTGCGTGTTAACACTTGATATCTGATCCACGCAATAAGTCCGTTAGGTGTGTTATGACAAAAGCAGATACCAAGATTTTCCTTCAACGCCGCCTGAATAGCAAAACAAACGCCGGTATTACCCTGCTTGATGCTATAACAATGCCAAAACCGGACGAACACAAGGTATGTTTGTTTTTCAAGACGGGTACACCACAGGATACATTTTTGGCCGGTAAAGGGCTAAAAATCACGGATAGGAATAGCATCGGTGAATCGCCAATGCTGAATTGTGTTTTCGAGCAAAGCGATCAGCCGCTTAAAATATCGGTTGGCAAGTGCGGCTTTGAAATCGAGCCGCAAGCAGCAGAAACCGACCTGTTTAAGGGCATGAATGTGCTATTTGGTGTTCGCAATGGCGAGAGCGCTAAAATTGTGGCGCAATGGCTGCAGTATCATGCGGATCATCACGGCATGCAGGCAGCGCTAATCCTGGACCGCGCTCAGCCGGGGCGCAGCAAGGGGTTTTTTAGCCAACTGAAAAAACAGGCCAAGGATATCAAGGGATTAAAGCGGGTTGTGCTGCTGGATGCCAAAATTCCGCTTGGCAAAGATGATTTACCCGCCGAGTCCCATCCGTTTAATGTGCCGGGTGCGCCGGGCAAAGACCGGATGAAAATTCCTGATGCTGATCCGTGGAATGCTCCGCTGGGCGAGCAGTTGATTTACGAGTTGGTGCGCGCCCGGTTTTTAAATACTGCCCGTGCTGTTGCCAACATCGAGGTTTACGATTTGCTTGCGCCAGCAAAGGGCGCTAATATTTTTGATCGCACCTGTGCATCAAAAACCGGCTGTTTGTTGCTTGAGGGGGTGCAGGTCTATCCGTGGCGTATACGTAATAATAACAAAGGCGGATTTGGAGATCATATTTGCGTGCAGTTTGATGCCAAAGGTGTTCGAAAACGCTGGTGTGTTGCGCCTGACAAGGCGGGCGATAAAACTGTCTGGCGTTTAATCAGGGTGGTTGGCTGCAATCCACAGGCTGATGAAACCGCGCAATACCATCGGTATATGGCATTGCGCCATCCGCCGGAATCGGTGTCGAAAATTGTTCCTAAAACCAGCCTGATCGAGAATGAAAAGCTGATCCGGCAAGCCGAAGATATGTTTGATCATAAACCTGTCAGAATGCCCGAGGAAAGTCTGGCCAAAGATACGAAAAAAGCTAAAAGCAGCGCTAAGTTAAAAACCTCGGACATGAAAACCACGATCGTCACAACAATGAAAAACGAAGGCCCGTTTATTCTGGAATGGCTGGCTTTTCATCGGGTGATAGGGGTGACGGATTTTCTGATTTACACCAATGATTGCACCGATGGCACCGATACAATGCTGCAAATGCTGCAAACAAAAGGCATCGTTCAACACCGGGAAAACCCATTTATTGCAGGGGCCGACCTAAAGCCGCAACACGCGGCCTTGCAGGCGGCCGAAAACGAGCCGATCGTTACTGAATCTGACTGGTTGATTTGTATGGATGTGGATGAATTCATCAATATCCACGTGGGTGATGGAAACCTGAGCGATTTATTTAACGCGATTAGTGGTGCCAATATGATTTCGCTTACATGGCGTTTGTTTGGCAATGCTGATGTACAGGAATTCCAAGACAAAACATTATGCGAAACTTTTACGCGTTGTGCCCCGCAACTGGCCCGAAAACCGCATCAGGCTTGGGGTTTTAAGACCCTGTTTCGCAATCTGGAAATATTCAAAAAACTGGGTGTACACCGGCCCAAAGGCTTAAAGCCGCAATTATGGGAAGATATTCATTGGGTGAATGGATCCGGCAAAGAAATGCCGCATAGTATCTATCGCAATGGCTGGCGATCAACGGCGAATACTTATGGCTATGATCTGGTTACACTAAACCATTACGCGGTGCGATCGGCCGAAAGTTTTCTGGTGAAACGTGATCGGGGCCGGGTTAACCATGTGGATCGTGATCAGGGGCTGTCATACTGGTTCAGGATGAATAACAATGCCGAGCAAGACAGATCAATCCAGCGCATGTTACCCAGATTGCAGGCAGAGCTGGATAAGCTGAGGTCGGATCCCGATATTGCTGCGGCCCATGAATATTCCGTCAAGAAACATCGCGCCAAGATTGATGAGCTAAAGGCCGATGATACTTATAGCGCCTTTTATACAGAGCTGACCGGGCGGCGATTACAACAGCTATCGCGTCTTCACGCCTATTTTGGAGCCAATGTGTTTTTGATGGGGCCTGGTGTGATCCCGGATGAAATCTCTGAACAAGACCCAAATACGCCATTTTTCTTTACGGTTGA
>CAYYXZ010000225.1:0-3502 GCA_964475715.1 uncultured Marinosulfonomonas sp.
ATCAAGCCGCTGGCCTCGCGCACCAAATCGCCATCAAATTCAATCCGAGGCGCTGTATCGGGCAACAAAGCAATGCTCCACTCTGCGCCGCCCTGGCCTTTGATTTGCAGCTTTCCTGCTTGTTCCACGGTCATTTCATGGCTGATGGCCGCCGGATCGGGTTGCGGATTCGCGCCCCCCGATACCGTTTCATGCAATTTTAACGCACCCACCTTGCCGTAAAGGCGCACGATAATTTGCGCACCTTTTGGCACCAACAATTCACCCGTGGGCAAATCGTTCAAATAAAGGCTGGGTTTGCCGGTGTAGGCGGGGGGCTTGATCCAGCCCTCCCAGCTGGGGCCAACAGCCAACGCGCCACCCCGACCCGCAGCAATATCCGTGACCGAAGCCACGCGCGCAACCGAGCCAAACAGCAAGGCGACCAAAAACACCAGCAAAACCATATAACGAAGCGCGTAAGGATCATGCGCGGCCATCTGCAAATTGGCGGGGACGGGTTTTATTCCCTTCAAGCGCGCCGCAATTCGCGCCAGATGGACCTGCCAAACGGCTTGCGAGGCCGCATCATTTGCCCCGATGACCTGTGTGTCGCCCAGCGCTGTAATCGGGTGGCCGCCCAGCGATCCATCCAGCCGCGCGCGGGCCGCAGATTTTGTTGGCCAGACAAAGCGGCGCAAGCCAAAAACCAGCGCCACAAATGCGGCCAACGCCAAGGCCAGCGCCACAGCCTGCACCGCTTTTGCGCCCAAAACATCCTGCACGCCCAACATCAACAAAGACAGCGCAAAAATCAGCACCGAGCAGAACGCCCAAAAGCTGCGCAAAATCTGCTCGGCCAGCATCCCCAAACGCGTCAGTCGCAAGGGGCGGGCCAGCCCTTTCAGGGCATCGTGCTTTTGACGATTACTGTCGGTCATGCTTTCACTTAAATCAGAACCCCTAAATCAGAGCCATTCGGGCACCTTATCGCGATTTATCATATCTTCCAAGCTGGGGCGGGCCCGAATAACAGCGAATTGATGCCCATCCACCAGAACTTCGGGGATCATCGGGCGCGAATTATATTCAGACGCCATCACCGCACCATAAGCACCGGCCGAGCGAAACGCGACCAGATCACCGGGTTTTTGCGGTGCCAAATCGCGGTGTCTGGCAAAAGTATCACCGGATTCACAGACCGGACCAACGATATCATACGGGGTTTTCTCGCTGCCGGCCACGGGTTCAAGCACCGGAATAATATCGTGGTAAGCCTCGTACATGGCAGGGCGGATCAGGTCATTCATGCCGGTGTCCAAAATCAGAAACTGGCGGTCCTCGCCCTGTTTTACATAAATCACCTGCGTCACCAGAATACCGGCGTTACCGGCAATCGAACGGCCCGGCTCGATCTGGATTTCGCAGCCCAGATCACCCAGCGTTTGCTTAACCATCTGGCCGTATTCAACCGGCAATGGCGGGGCATGATTGTTGCGCTCGTAAGGAATGCCAAGACCGCCACCCAGATCAAGCCGGCGGATTATGTGGCCCTCGCTGCGCAACTGTTTGGCTAGATCGGCGACTTTTTCATAAGCGGCTTTATAGGGGGCAAGCTCGGTTATCTGGCTGCCAATATGAACATCGATGCCGACCACTTCCAGCCCCTTCATTGTGGCGGCGCGGGCGTAAACCTCGCTGGCGCGCGAGATCGGAATGCCGAATTTATTTTCGCTTTTGCCGGTGGTGATTTTAACGTGGGTTTTGGCGTCGACATCGGGATTTATACGCACGGTGATCGGGGCGATCAGGCCCATGGACAAGGCCAGCTGGTTTAGCGCGGTCATTTCAGGCTCGGATTCAATATTGAACTGGCGAATGCCGCCGGTCAGGGCCGCGCGCATTTCGTCAACGGTTTTGCCAATGCCAGAGAATACAATTTTGTCACCCGGCACTCCGGCGGCCTTGGCGCGGGCATATTCGCCGCCCGAAACCACATCCATCCCAGCCCCCGAATCGGCCAGAATCTTTAAAACTGCCTGATTTGAATTGGCCTTCATGGCGTAACAAACCAGATGATCCATCCCCTCCAGTGCCTCGTCAAACAGTCGGAAATGACGGCGCAAAGTGGCCGTGGAATAAAGGTAAAACGGGGTGCCGACCTGCGCGGCAATTTCCGGCACCGATACATCTTCGGCGTGAAGAATTCCGTTTTGGTATAAAAAATGGTCCATTTTGCAATCCAGTTTATAAGCCTATCAACCCTCTACCGATAAGGATTATCGCAGAAATGGCAAGGGGCTGTGGCAAGGAAGATTGCTGCAAATATCCAGCGGGATAAACCTATTGTAATTGTTTGCGGGGGAAATTTGGGCCGGTTTGGGCCGGACAGCTGAAATATGAAACAGCTATTTGGCCAAGCCTGGAGGGTGACGCATTTCCAATTACACTGAACTGGAATTCACTGACTTATCTGCAGTGTCACGCACCTTGGGGCTTGACCTGATGTCGAAATCATCTGTGTTGTGATTTTGCTGGCAATCAAGCTGGCGGCATTTGCTGGCGTTCGAGCTGGCATAAATAGCTGGCGTTGTATGCTTGCGATTGTGCTGGCTGGAGGCTGGCAAGAAGATGGCTGGCTGGCTGGCGATACGCTTGCGTGCTTGCTTTCTTCTATTAATTAATCTTCTAATTTTTAAACGCCCAAATAGCAAGGCTTTTTAGAACGATTCTAATCTTGAGTATTTTTGTCGGAGTTTTCCCACCCGAGATAAAGTTGTAGTTTTGGGCGTTATCATATTGATAAATAACAAATATTTAAAACCCTGACAAAAAACAACTTCCGCCGCCAGCTTGAAAAAACTTTGATAAAAGTTGAATTAAAGCCAATTCATAGGCTGAAATCGCTTGTTCTGATTCGTATCGGGCACAGACAGACCAGCATTTTAACCCGCTCAAACGGCAATTAATCTACAGCTTAAAGGCCGACTCGCACATTCACAGCGCCCAATCTAACCCCGACCGAAGGCGCAACGCTTACTCCGCTGGATGAAATCACCACAGCCGCATTTACAGTTGGGCGTTCGGGCGGGCCATCGGCGCCACAGGCCGATAAAACCAGCATCGAAATTAATATCAGCGACAGTTTCATTGCATCACCTCTCTCCAACGGGCGATCTGCGCGCGCACCTGATCCGGGGCGGTGCCGCCATAAGACGTGCGGCTGGCCACAGAATTATGCACGCCCAGCACCGCAAACACGCTATCGTTGATCGCGCCGTGCACGGCTTGCATATCAGCAAGCGACAGATCGGGCAAATCACAGCCGCGTTTTTCTGCCAGCGCCACCAGCGTTCCGGTGACATGATGCGCCTCGCGAAACGGCATGTTCAATTCGCGCACCAGCCAATCGGCCAAATCGGTGGCGGTGGAAAATCCGGTAGCAGCGGCGGTTTCCAGAACCTCGCGATTTGCGGTGAGGTCTGAAACCATTCCCGTCATCGCCGCCGGCGCCAACATTAGG
>CAYYXZ010000226.1:0-3460 GCA_964475715.1 uncultured Marinosulfonomonas sp.
TTCTTCTTTTCTTAAATACCTGCGCCGCAGGCATAGAATCTCTTAGCCCAACGCCTCGGCAATCGCCGCCGCCAACCGCGCAGCCACCTGATCTTTGCCCATCCTCGGCCACGCATCCGCCCCCTGATCCGAAATCAGCGTCACCGCATTTTCAGACCCGCCCATAATTCCGGTTTCCGGCGAAACATCATTGGCCAAAATCCAGTCACAGCCTTTGCGTTTACGCTTGGCGGTGGCATTTTCAATCACATCATCGGTTTCGGCCGCAAACCCGACCACCAAATCGGGCCGCCCTTTTTTCATCTGCGAAATCGTTGCCAAAATATCGGGGTTCTCGCTAAATTCCAGCTTTGGCAAACCACCACCAGCATTTTTTTTAATTTTCGAGCTTAACGCATTGCTCACGCGCCAATCGGCCACCGCTGCTACAAATACAGCCGCCTGCGCCGGCAAAGCCGCCTGAACCTGCGCCAACATTTCACGCGCCGTTTGAACAGACACCACCTTTACCCCGCCCGGCGGCGCAACATCGGCAGGACCCGTCACAAATGTCACCCGCGCCCCCAAAGCCGCCAAAGCGCGCGCAATCGCTGTGCCCTGCGCCCCCGACGAGCGGTTTGCAATATAACGCACCGGATCAATCGGCTCGTGGGTTGGGCCAGAGGTCACCAAAATGTGCTTGCCCTTCAAAGGCCCATCCGCAAGCGCTGCCTCAATCGCGGCCACGATTTCCAGCGGTTCAGCCATCCGTCCGGGACCAACTTCGCCGCAAGCCATGTTGCCCTCATTGGGACCAACAAACAGCACACCGTCAGATTTTAGCGTTGCCACATTTCGCTCGGTCGCAGGGTGTTGCCACATCCGCACATTCATCGCGGGCGCAACCAGCACCGGCTTGTCCGTTGCCATCAACAAAGTCGAGGCCAGATCATTGGCCAAACCGTTCGCCATTTTTCCCATTAAATCGGCCGTTGCAGGCGCGACCACCACCAAATCGGCCGCGCGCGACAGCTGAATATGGCCCATCTCGGACTCGTCGGTCAGATCAAATAAATCGCGGTAAACCTTTTGCGCCGCCAGCCCCGAAACCGACAAAGCTGTTACAAATTCTTCGCCCGCGCGCGTTAAAACCGGAACCACTTCGGCCCCGCCTTCGCGCAAACGCCGGATCAGATCCAGCGATTTAAAGGCCGAAATGCCGCCGCCGATAATTAAAAGAATACGTTTTTCTGCCAGCATATCCATGCCCCCTCAAACCGTTGCAGCCTATTTCTGAAATGCCAAACAAGGATCTTCGCGGACCGCACGCTGGGTCTCGACCCAGAAATCAAAGCGTTTATCCGGGTCCGCCGGAGCCTCGAGAAAGGCAATTGATAAAATCGTCATCGGGGTGTTCGCCGTTTGCAATTTGGCCGGAACCGCCCAGTCATAATGCGCGTGCCCCGAACCTGTGATCAACACAACAGGGCCGCCGGTTTGCGCGAACGCCTTGATCACAGCATCGGCGAATGCCGCATCGCGCACGCGTTGGGCTTCGACCATGCCGCCCATCCGCTCCAGTGGCATTGCCTCGCAATGGGCCTCGAATTTCTCTTGTTTGCGTTGTTTTAGTTGCGCTTTTGGCACGGGTTGGTCCAGCCCGAACCGCGCCGCACCTTCGCCAAACACAGCCGCCGCACCTTCGCTAAAAGCCCGCCGAACCTCGGTTCTGGGCATTGCGGCACCAAATATTTCAGCCTCGCCCAATGCGGTAAATATCGGATAATACATCGAAAAATCAGGCCAGCCGGATGCATTCCAATCCAGCGCCGCCTCCAGCGCCACCTCGTCGCGCAACAACTCGGGCGTGATCCGCGCGGCCTGCTCGGGCGTTAGCATTTCAAACACCACCGCCACGGGCTGCACGGCCTTAATCACCCGTGCCTGGCCTTTATGGTGCCACGGATTATCATGGGTTTCGCCCAGAATATACAGATCAACCGGTTTCAGATTGTCCAGATCATCCATTGAAATTTCAGTTGCCTGCGCCGGCCCCAAAGCCGCCAAAGCCACGATTGCGGAAATAAGTATATTTTTCATACCGCTAAAATGCCCCAAACCGAAACAAAAGCCAATAGCGCAGATTGCCCCTTAACCTTGGCCTGCAAGCTTGCTATTGATTTGGCCAAAACAGGAAATAACATGTTGCCAAAATTGACCCTTCTGATTGGAGCCGCCGCATCGGGAAAGTCCGCTTTTGCCGAAGAATTGGTTGGTAAAAGCGGATTGAACAAGGTTTATCTGGCCACCGCCCAATCCCATGATGACGAAATGGCGGCCAAAATCGCGCGTCACCGTAAAATGCGCGGCCAAGGCTGGTTAACCATCGAATCCCCGCTGGAATTATCCGCGCCGCTGGCACAAACCACGCATCGCGACATCGTGCTGCTGGATTGCGCGACCCTGTGGTTGAGCAACCATTTGCTGGCCGAAAACAACCTGAGCCAGGCCCAAACCGATCTGCTTGGCGCATTGCACAACTGTAAATCCCCCGTTGTGGTCGTGACAAACGAAACCGGCGCGGGCATTGTGCCGGATAACGCCTTGGCGCGTAAATTTCGTCAGGCCCAAGGGCAGCTAAATCAGGCCCTCGCCGCGCAGGCCGATTTGGTGATCAATGTGATTGCGGGTTTGCCGCTGCTGCTAAAAGGTGCCTTGCCAAAATGACGCTCTGGTGGTGGATCCGGCACGGCCCGACCCATGAAGAATGTTTTACCGGCTGGCGCGATGTGGCGGCCGATTTATCCGATACGGCCCGGATTTTGCGCCTGAATGCGCATTTACCCGATGACGCGCTACTGGTGTCGTCGGATCTGATCCGTGCATCCGCCACGGCCGACGCCATCGGGAATTTTCGCCAGCGCCTGCCAAATTCTCCACTGTTGCGCGAGTTTAATTTTGGCGATTGGGACGGGCTGAGCTTTGATGAAGTCAACCGCAAATACCCAAAATTATGCCGGGCCTACTGGGAAACGCCGGGCGATATTTCGCCGCCAAACGGCGAGAGCTGGAACCAGGGTGCCCGCCGCGTTAACCAATTTGTAAACCGGACAAACAGCCGCCACCCCGACCGTCACATCATCGCGGTTGCCCATATCGGCGTGATCATGACCCAAATTCAAATGGCCGGAAATTTAAGCGCCGATCAGGCCGTTTCCCACAATATCGACAATCTGTCCGTCACCCGTCTGGAGTGGGATGGGCGTATTTGGAAAATCCGGGAAATTAACCTGCTGCCCTAAAATAAATCCGCAAGAATCAGAGCAATGTTATAGCCGGTTCGGGCCTTGAGCGGATTGCAGCAGTCTTTGATTGAAACTGCCAGCCAATTAGGGCATGATTGCCAAAATAATAATCAGACGGGAAGGCATCCGGCAACCGGAGCGCCCTATGAAATGAGGCAGATAGAATGAAAAAAATC
>CAYYXZ010000227.1:0-3404 GCA_964475715.1 uncultured Marinosulfonomonas sp.
GCGCGGTTAACCCTTTATTCACCATAATACCTGATCACAGTCAGTATGAGCCAGGAAAACCACTTTGCCGAAATGCCGCTGCCTCTTTTTGAGGGGGATGAGGTTGTTCTGGGCACACAGACCCCGGGCCAGCCCTCTTATATCCGTGATCACCGCAAACGGTTGCGGGCGCGTTTTATCGCGGGCGGTGCTTCAGCAATGCCGGATTACGAATTGTTGGAACTTGTGCTGTTTCGCGCCATTCCTCGCCGCGACGTAAAACCGCTTGCGTGGCGTTTGCTGGACCAGTTTGGCGATTTCAATCGCGCCATCTCAGCCCCGCCAGAACGGTTGCGCCAAATAAAAGGTGTCGGCGATGCGGTGATACAGGAATTAAAAATTATCGAGGCTGCCGCCCACAGATTGGCCCGCTCAAAGATTATGCAAAAACATGTGCTTTCGGGTTGGGACGCGTTGCTGGATTATTGCCACACCACAATGGCGCACCGCGAAACCGAACAATTTCGTGTGCTGTATCTGGATTGCAAGAATGTGTTGGTAGCGGATGAAGAGCAGGCCAAGGGCACGGTTGATCACGTGCCGGTTTATCCGCGCGAGGTGGTGAAACGTGCGTTGGAGTTGAACGCATCCGCACTTATTCTTGTGCATAACCATCCATCTGGCGATCCAACCCCGTCAGAATCAGATATCACAATGACCAATCAGGTGCAGGATGCGGCGTTAGCGCTGGGTTTAACGCTGCACGATCATTTGATCATCGGCAAATCGCGTGAACTCAGCTTTCGCAGCGAAGGTTATTTATAAACTGTTTACCGAACCCAGACCTCGACGCGCCGATTTACCTGACGACCCCAATCGGTATCATCACAGGCCATTGGCAACGATTCGCCAAACGCTTCAACCTCTAGCGAAAGCTGTTGCGGCTTTAGCGTATCTGCCGCTTTTACCACGGCGCTACGAACAGCAGATGCGCGTCGTTGGGCAATTCTCAAATTTACGGCCGCATCGCCCATGCCATCGCTAAAGCCGACAAATAATAAATTTTGGCCGTCATATTTACCGGCCTCCAAAAGACGTGCCAACAACACAACATTTGAGCGCGATTGAGCATCAAGTTTGGCGGACCCAGCTTCAAAGCGGAACGTCAGTGTCAAGCGTTCAGCGGGGCGCAAAATACTGATCATGCGTTGCAGATCGGCCAATTTGGTTTCTTCACCGGCCAAGGTAATCGCATTGGCAAATCGCTGACCCTGATCAGCAATTGGAATTTGGTCAACGCTTTGATCAACAAAGCCCACCGCCCGCACCACGCGTTGAGCCGCCGGTGAGCGCAAATATGTCAAAAACTCCCGCGCTATTTTTGGCAATCTGCGGGCAGGGGTGTATAAAAACAGAGGTGCGTTTAATGGGTAATCTTCGGTTTTTAGCGATTGCGCCGTCGCGTAAAAATCCATCCCGCAAGCCCCCCTGATCGCAAGTTTTCTAGCGTTGCCGAGTTCGGAAAAGCGCGTAATTCCAATGGCAAACGGATCAGCTGCAACCGCATCGACCAGTGCTGCGGCTGTGAGGTGACGCATCACAGACGGCGTTGACGTCAGATTAGATCGGGCCATCACAACGTGTTCAAACCTCTGCGAAATCCCGGATGAAACGGCGCGTAAATGCAAGTAAATTGGCGCATCAGGCCCGCCGATTTGTTGCCAATTGTCAATTTTTCCGGCAAAAACCAGAGCCAGATCAGAAAGTGAAATTGTTTCGGTCAGATTGCCTGGGGCAATCACAGGCACCAACCCATCCAACGCCACAATCCGACTGCGGGCTACTTTTTTCAAATCACCCAGCCCTGCTTCTTGGGCGACTTTTGTTTCACTTGCCGTTATTTCACGCGTTGCCAAAACCATATCGGTTTCACCAGCTAGCAGTTTGGCAAACCCGTTATCCGTATTGGAAATGCGAAAGATAATTCGTGCAACAGACCTACCGGTTTCAGATAAGCTCAAATCATAGCTGAAATTCAAATCATCTATTATATTTCGGCGTAGTTCCAACCCGCTTTGGCGCGCAAAATTTTCAATCAGCGCAGGCATCAATATCTCGCCCATGGAAGGCGCCCCCGAAAGCGTGAATTCTGCCACATAATTTTCAAGATCGGGACAGCCTGATCCGGTGCAGGTTACGGCAGTTCTTTCTAGCGTCATGGCGCCGTAAACCGATTTAATGCGGTAAAATTCGCCATCAAAAGTCAGCAATGTGCCCGCGATTGAAACCTTGCCATCCCTTGAAGTCAGGGTGACATCCTGTGCCTGCAATGGCAGGATCTGCACAACAAAAGAAAATGCGGCAAGAATAACCGTGTAAATAAACTTCATTTTAACCCCAGATTACCCTTGATTGCCGCCGATCTTTAAATCTCTTAGCAGGTTTTTCAACAGCAGATAATCACCGATACGCTCACAGGTTGGCATTGTTATGGAAACATCCATTATTGCCCCGATTTGATCCGGTGTATTTTGCAATATTTGCAGCACGCGTTGTTGAGCGCAGTTTTCTTTTGTAACCTTGGCCTTTACATGCAAGCGCACAATGCCCGGGTTTTCTATTTTTGCTATGGGGAAAGTATAGATTTCGACGCGCTTATTCAGATCGCCCAATTTGGTGATATAGCCGCCGCGTGCTTGTAGTGCCCGGGTCACTGATTGCGGTGCGCCAGCCCAGATGTGGCCTTTGTTGCCAAAGATTGCCGCCCGTTCAAATGCGTGAATTTGCAGATCATCCCCTCCCGACCACTGCACAGCCACGCGGTGATATTGGCTTGCCTGCGGCACATTGATCGTGGCTGAAACCGTTTCATTTTCCGCCAATGTCAGCACAAACTTCGCATCTGCCTTGATGGCCGGAACCAGAGTGGAAAAATGACCGACATTTGTGGTAATGCCCGAAAATATCAGCCCTTGAAACTGAACCGTCAGGGGGGTGTTGATTTGGCAAGGGGCTTGCAGATTTAACAGGACCATCGCCGCATCTGCCTGGGTGGCCGTAAATTTGGTATCACAGGCCAAACCAAAGGGGCTGTAGTTTTGATTGTCCGGCAGTGCCGGCAAGGTATAATTTCCTTTGGTTCGCTCCACATGGGCTGATAAATTAGAAACGCTGTTGGAAAGCGGGACAAAAACCATACTGCTTTGCGGCAATTCAAATTCTGCGGGCAGCGCGGCTTCAGAAGCCATTATTGCGCCTGAAAACCCCGTTAGAGCAGCCGAAATCAACAAGTCGCCAAAGCCACGCTTCCAGCCAAAGGTCAAGCGTTACACCAAACGTCCGTGGCAATGTTTGAATTTTCTGCCAGAGCCGCAAGGGCATGTTTCATTGCGCCCCGGATTGCCCCAGGTTGCGGGATCGCTCTC
>CAYYXZ010000228.1:0-3383 GCA_964475715.1 uncultured Marinosulfonomonas sp.
GGATTTAGAGAAAATCAGCAAACGATCAGAAGCCAACGATTTTCTTAGCGCGCAGATAAGCGATGCCGGAACCCGAGCGTTTTTGCTGCAATCACTTAACTTAAAGGAAAAACGCTGGCGGCTAAATCTGGATGTGTTAGAGACCGAAATGCCAAATATCATGGGATTTCCCGATCTGGAGGGACCATTTACAGGGCCAACATTATTTCTGTCCGGCGCGAATTCCGATTACGTTTTACCCCAACACCGAGGCCGCATCAAAACCCTGTTCTCAAAGGCCCGATTTGCGCGCATCCCCGGCGCTGGCCATTGGCTCCACGCCGAAAAACCGCGACAATTCGAGGCCGCGGCACGGGTATTTCTTAACAGCTCTGGCTAGATATTAGCCCAGTTGTTTGACTTTTTTGGCAACCCACCATGAAGCCGGAAGGGCCACAATAAATCCAAAAGCCGCCGCATAAATAATTGGCATCAAGGTATCATAACCCAAAACCAGAACCACAATAATTCCAATACCTGCAAGGGTTGCTGAAATGAATGAATACATCAGAAGCGTTAATCGTAACATTGGGTGTCCTTTCGTAAACTGTCGATACCTACGCGGTTAGATAATTGAAACCGCAATGTCTGTCGTTGATTTACATCAACTTGTCCCAGCCTCATAATGCGCCTATTAATTTCATGGATTCGCGCACCCGTCAATGTGGCATAATAAAAGAACCGGATTATAAAAATGCCGCAAAAATGGGCCGCGCCCCTATTTGCTCAGCACTCTATTCACATAAACCTCGGCGATCTGCACCGCATTCAACGCGGCACCTTTGCGCAAATTATCCGAGACACACCACAGGTTAATCCCGTTATCAATCGTGCTATCCTGACGGATGCGCGAAATGAAGGTAGCGTAATCGCCAACGCATTCAATCGGCGAAACATAACCACCGTCCTCGCGTTTATCTATCACCATGACGCCCGGAGCTTCGCGCAAAATATCGCGGGCCTCGTCCTCGTCCAGGAAATCCTCGAACTCGATATTTATCGACTCGGCATGGCCAACAAACACCGGAACACGCACACAGGTTGCGGTGACCTTGATGTTTTTATCAATGATCTTTTTGGTTTCCACCATCATTTTCCATTCTTCTTTGGTGGTGCCGTCCTCCATAAAATCATCAATATGCGGGATCACATTAAAGGCAATTTGTTTGGTGAATTTATTTGGCGCAACTTCCTGACCGGGCACATAAATGCCTTTGGTCTGGTTCCACAGCTCATCCACCGCTTCTTTGCCGCCGCCCGAAACAGATTGATAAGTCGAAACCACCACCCGTTTAATGGTGGCCCGATCATGCAAGGGCTTTAGCGCCACAACCATTTGCGCGGTTGAGCAATTGGGATTGGCGATGATCATTTTGTTTTTATAACCCTCGATCGCATCCGCATTTACTTCGGGTACAATCAACGGAATCGCCGGATCATAACGGTAAAGCGATGAATTATCGATTACCAGACAACCGGATTTGGCCGCAATTGGCGCATATTTTTTAGTGGCCTCCGAGCTCACGGCAAACAGGGCAATATCCCAACCGCTGAAATCAAACGTATCCAGATCCTGGGTTTTAAGCGTACGATCACCAAAGCTGATTTCGGTTCCCAATGAACGGCGCGAGGCAAGAACGGCAATCTTGTCCACGTCAAATTTGCGTTCATCCAGAATATTCAACATTTCGCGGCCCACATTTCCAGTGGCACCAACGACGGCGATTTTATAGCCCATAACACAGGTCTCCTTTGATAGATTCTTTCGTAGTCTTGGCGCTGATAACGCAACATTGGCGCAGGGGGAAGGGATTGTTGTTGACTTATGTTCGCCCAAAGGCCATACGCCCCCATCCCTGAGCGGTGGCCGCGTGAGCAACCCGCCTAAATTTACAAGGCAGTCAGGGCGCTTCAAGGTGCGATAACCTTTCATCCAAGTTCCCATTCACGCGGGGTTCTGACGGCCCGATACGGGTCGCAACCTTTGACGTTAGCCAATTGCGGCTAAAATTCTGATTCACGCAAGGCCACTGCGCCTTGCCATTACTTATGAAAGGGTCATTTATGACCACATTTGCTGATCTGGGCCTATCGCCCAACATTCTAAAAGCCATTGACGAGGCCGGTTATAAAAACCCGTCGCCAATTCAGGAAAAGGCTATTCCGCTGGCGCTTGCCGGCCATGACATCATGGGGCTTGCCCAAACCGGTACCGGTAAAACGGCCGCCTTTGGTTTGCCTCTGATTGAAAAACTAATGAGCGACGGCTTCAAGGCCCCGCCCAAAAATACCAAGTCGCTAATCCTTGCGCCAACCCGCGAGCTGGTAAACCAAATCGCCGAAAACCTGCGCCAATACGTGCGCAAAACCCACCTGAAAGTTAACCTTGTGGTTGGTGGTGTTTCGATTAATCGCCAAATCCAGAACCTGTCCAAAGGCACCGATATTCTGGTTGCCACGCCGGGCCGCTTGCTTGATTTGCTTGAGCGGCGCGCGATATTTCTGGACAGCGCCCGTTTTCTGGTGTTGGACGAGGCCGACCAAATGCTGGACATGGGCTTCATCCATGCGCTGCGCAAAATCGCCCCGCTGCTGGGCACTCCGCGCCAAACCATGTTGTTTTCGGCGACCATGCCAAAGCTGATGGCCGAGCTTGCCAGTGCCTATCTGACCGACCCAAAACGCGTGCAGGTTTCAACGCCGGGCAAGGCTGCGGATAAAATAAAACAGTCGCTTTATTACACCGCGCAGGCCAATAAAACCGAGCTGTTGAAGGAATACCTGAACAAATCACCGGACGGGTTGTCACTGGTATTTCTGCGCACCAAACACGGGGCCGAGAAACTGAAACGGTATTTGGAATCAGCAGGTTACAGCGCGGTTTCCATTCACGGCAACAAATCTCAAGGCCAACGCGAACGCGCCATCAGGGAATTTAAATCCGGCGAGGCACGGGTGCTGGTGGCCACCGATGTGGCCGCGCGCGGCATCGACATTCCGGACGTTAGCCACGTTTACAACTATGATCTGCCCGAGGTGCCGGAAAACTATGTGCACCGCATTGGCCGCACCGCGCGGGCCGGAAAAGGTGGCGAGGCGATTGCTTTTGTCTCGGCGACTGAAATCGGTTATTTAAAGCAGATCGAAAAGATGATGAAATACGAAATCCCGTGTGCTGGCGGCATCCGCCCGATCGAAGAGAAGCCGGCACCGCGTGGTGGTGGTGGTGGTGGACGTCGCGGCGGCGGCGGTGGTGGTCAACGTAGTGGCCGGGGAAATCCTGGTGGCGCCAGACCACAAGGCCAAGCCAAGCCTTCGGATAAAAACAAGGGCAAACGGCGCAA
>CAYYXZ010000229.1:0-1414 GCA_964475715.1 uncultured Marinosulfonomonas sp.
ATAAACATCACATCTTAGCGATAAGGGTCAGCATTTTTTGGAAAAACTTGTCTTTGCGCCGCGCCAGCACAAAACGGCAAACACGCCGCGCCAATTCAGGGCGGCCACGATCTAGCGCGAGATTGGCCAACTCTCGTTGATATCTCGGAAATTCATGGCGTTTGCGTAGTAATTTGTAGAACGTCAGTTGGTCCAGCTCGCCCAAAATGGATTTGCGGGCAATTTCCTGAAGTATACCCATTTGTTGCAATGAGGATCCAAGCCGGTGGCCAAGTAGCGGGCAGCGCCAATGGGTGACGTTTTTGCCGGTAAAACGGGCAACGTGGTTTGCATCGGGGGTGATGTAGGGATCATACATCAAGTGGACGTTGGCCGCGGATTGGCTGCTTATAGACGCATCGCCATATTCGCCAGAAAAATCGCGGCTCCAGACCTTTTTATAGCGCATTTCCCACGGCACTATTTCCTTATCCAGTGTCGATTGCGGGCTGATCACAAACACGGTAGAGTCCTTTGCCGCTGCAGAATAGGCCGCGGCCCCGTAACCACCCATTGAGGCACCATAAAATACTACCCGCTTGAATTGATCGAAAAAACCGCTATCGCGCAGTCGGTTAAACTCGTCCGTCACGGCGCCGTCACGAAACCACGTCCATCCGTTTGCCATTACACCCAGCATTGACCAGTTCTCGGACTCAATAAACGCAAAGCCCCACGGACGACGGTCATCGCGTTTTGTCATAGCTATATCCAGATTGTCAAAGGTAACGACAAGCGTGTCGCCACGCGGGATATAAAGGAACGAATGTTCGCCACAATCGGTGAAGAACCCTTTGTCGCCTGCCAGTTCACGGGCAATCTCGGACCATTCCTTATCTGGATTAGGCTTTGGTTCAACTGACATCACAGCCAATCCATCCGCGTTTTTTGTGGGTAATGTCAGGGTATTGCAGCCGCCAAATTTTTTCAAAAACGGATAAGCACCGGAACCCTTGCGGATTTCAACAACCAACCGGCTGTTTTCATGGAAAACCGTATTAAGAAATTTGTCCAACCGGGAAATTTTATATTCCGAGCCAAAACCTTTAACAGAAATAATCGCATCATATTTTTTTATCTTGCTAGTCGGTTTAACCAACCGGCAAGATGATGCATCAACACCGGCTTTTTCCAGCGCCTTGAAATAGGCCTTATGGGCATCCTTTTCCGGCTTGGCCAGTTTGCCCGATGGCTCAATTGAAACCACTTCTATTTCTGTGCCATAACGATGGTGCAGCGCAATCGCCAGATCCGGCGCCTGCCCATTAATATCGGCGATAACCCCGACATCATCCAGATCAAGGGCTGCAATAATTAATTTTATATCAGCTTTCAGCATTGTTCAGGGTTTCAAGCTGCCATCTTGGAATTCTGC
>CAYYXZ010000229.1:1514-3377 GCA_964475715.1 uncultured Marinosulfonomonas sp.
CACCCGGTCATCGGGTTTAATGAATTTGGGCGTGCCGTTTACTTCGTCACGCTCATAACGGCCTTTTTTGATCGAGCGCTCAATTTTAGTGGTAATAATCGAAGCATCATAGGGAATGCGAACGCCTTCTATTTCCAACATCTGGGTCATTTATTTATCCATTCTTGTAAGAACTGTTGAGTATTTCGGATGTTTTTCAAGTACCTCAACCGTACCAAATTGTTTCATATAACCAATGCCGCCCGAGCCTTTGCGCACATCAACAACCACAGCACCATCATTTGTGATTTGTTTAGCGAAAAGATCTTTGTATGTAGATAAAGGGTAATGAAAACCGCAAGAAGCCAGCGAAATGGCAAGATCAACCTTGCCAATTTTTGAAACATCTTTTTTGTTGGGGTTAATGAGTTTAATCTTATCCTTCGGCACCCCGTTTTTAACCAGAAATTTGCGCGCTTTTTTAAGGTTGGCATAGCCCGCGCCGGAATCCTCAAAGCCAAAATGGCGTTCTTTGCTTTCTTCAATATCTATCAGGATGATAGTGGATTTATAGCGCCGGTAAAGGAATAGATCGGCGAATGCATAACCACAGCCAATATCGGCGATCTTGGCTGGTTTTGATTTATCGGTATTTTCAACAAAAAATTCGCATTCTCGCCGTGCCACTTCCAGTGTTTCCGCCAGAACGGCATCATGGTTTTCTTTGGCGTAGCTTAATAATGGCGCATCATTGCCATCAATCCAGTCGCGTATTTCCTGATTGACTGGCCCAACTTCTGATCGTTGCAAAATAAGATTTGCAACATCGGCAGTATCAAACATCGAAAAATCCGCATCTTTGATCGGGTCAATTATTTTAGGTTTTTGCATTAGATGGGCCGTTCCTTGAGGATTGATTTTGTGACGGTTGCACAGTTCGGCAACATAGCTGCCTATGGGCGGAGCCCCGTCATATTTGGCGGCGATATTTCTAAACCGGCGGCCCCAAAAATGAATTGAAAGGGTATCATCTTTGATCATTGCACGGGCTTTGTCGCGACGGTTTGGGTTAAGTGTGACACCGGCAAGGGAAAAAGGCACCGGGTAAATAACATGGCCCGGTTGGGAATGCTTGTTTTCGCCCGTGTCCTTTAAAAACCATGTCAAAGCATCCGGTCCCCAGACACCCCAAGGCTGCAGCGATACATGCACCCCTTGCCCTTTGTCCTTTAGCGCCTGCAGCTTTTCTTGTTTGGCTTTGGGCAGCCACGGTGGAACCGGGTATTCATCCTCGGTAAACTTCAACATTGCCTTTAGGGTTTTGCTGTTTTTGGGGAGGCGTAAAACCCCGTTGTTAATCATCGGTTTATTATCGGAAATCCAACCGTGAAAATGCTTGCCTTTTTTGATCTCCCAAGGTTGACAACAAAACGCATCTGTATCGGCCCAAATATAGTCAGTCTGTTTCAGCATATGCAGCCGAAACACATCTGCATGATAGGCTGGGCTACCGGTGCGCGCGTGGCGAATGATATTATCGCCTGGCAGCACATCATTGGCATCCGCAATTCTTATACCCTTGGGTACGCCCTTCACTTGGCCATAGGTGTAAAGTACCACCTCATGGCCGTGATCCAAAAATGATTTTAGGCACAGCTGTTCTAGCCAGCTAAGCTCAGGACCAATCCAAAGCGTTCCTATTGTCGGAAGTACCATGATTACCTCAATGTTATCAGCACTCTAGTCTGCTGCACTCGCAGAGGTTACGGGGGTTATTTCTCTCAAAAGTATGTAGATATTATCTACTTTGTCAAGGTATTGCTGCGGTATTGCGATGAGCCCCGCACAGGCTGGCCGCCGTTCGCGCAGTGGTTCCGGCGACAA
>CAYYXZ010000230.1:0-3350 GCA_964475715.1 uncultured Marinosulfonomonas sp.
AAAAAAACACGCGGCAGGCCAATCTAGAGCAGCAATCAATTGACAAAGATGCGGTAATTTAGGATATCCATAACTATCATTCAGCAAGTTGAATGTATTTGACTTCAAAGGTGTTAATCGGAAAGGGCGATCACATGACATTAAACTGGAAAACCGGGGGGTTGGCGTTGGGCTTTGTGTTCTTCTTGGCCGTTCTCCTTGTCAGACCCATCGGGGTTTCGACGCAATTTGTTATCTTTAACGCGATAGTCTGGAACGTGGTGGATGATGAGATCATCACCAAAGACGAGGCTGGGAATTACAGCTCGACAAACGCCTATCTGGACAGATCCAATGGTAGATACGCCAAAAGCGCGTCTAACCCGTTGAATTACAGCTTTGTTTTCGTGATTGCGATGCTGATCGGTGGGGCTGCTTCGGGGCTGGGGCGTAAAAGAAGCATGAAAGAGCGTCGGGTGCCGGCAATTTGGGCCGCCAATTTTGGCAACAGTATCGCCAAAAGATACGTGGCGGTCTGGATCGGCGGATTTATCGTGATTTATGGCGCTCGATTGGCCAGCGGTTGCTCCTCGGGGCATATGATGTCGGGGATGATGCAGACCTCGCTTTCGGGCTATATTTTTGCGCTCGGGGCGTTTGGCGTGGCGATTCCAACCGCGCTGATTATGTATAAAAGGGGCTAATCATGATTATTGTATACGCTATTATCGTTGGTGTGCTGTTTGGCTTTGTGCTGGACCGGGTCGGGGCGACAAACCCTGCTTTCATCATCAAGATGTTAAATTTTAAAAACCTGCATTTGATGAAGGCCATCCTGCTGGGTATCGGCACGGGTTCGATCCTGATGTTCGGTGGCCAGATGGTGGGTTTGGTTGATGTGATGCACATGTCGGTTAAAACGACTTATATCGGGGTTTTGATTGGTGGCGCCATCATGGGCTTTGGTTGGGCGCTGTCGGGTTTTTGTCCGGGCACGGGTCTGGTTTCGGCGGCTTCGGGGCGCAAGGATGCGCTGCTGTTTGTCGGTGGCGGTCTGGCCGGCGCGCTGGCTTATACGCTGACTTATGCAAGCGTAAAAGACACCGGTATTCTAGAGGCAATTGCCGGTGGCAAAGTCACTTTGGGCACTATTCCGGGCTCAAAATTTGAAGGTGTCACGGCCATTCCGGGTGATTTGCTGGGCATTGGTTTGGGCGCTGTGTTTATCATTGTTGCGTTTATTTTGCCGGAAGGGCGTGACGAAACGGTTTAATCGCCTAAAAATTAACATCTGGCGGCCGCAAAGGGTAACTTTGCGGCCGTTTTCATTTAAGCTGATCGGGAAATGGGTGCAAAGGCAAAAATATGACCAATGATTTTGACAACATTCCCGAAACAGCACTTGCTTGGCACAGGGGTGGGCGCGGTGTGGCGTTGGCCACGGTGACTTCGACTTGGGGCAGCGCGCTGCGTCCGGTTGGCGGGCAAATGGTGATTGCCGATGATCGCGAAATTGCCGGCTCGGTTTCGGGTGGTTGCGTCGAGGCTGCGGTGATCGCCGAGGCGCTGGCCGCAATCAAGGATGGCCAGCCGCGGCTGATGGAATTTGGCGTCACCAACGATCAGGCATTCGCGGTGGGGCTGGCTTGCGGTGGCGAAATCAAGGTGATGATCGAGCCTGTGGGGCCGGTTTTGGGCGTGGATTTATTGGCCGATTTGGTGGATTCGCGCGCCAAACGTCGCGCCGTGGCTTATGTGGTGACCCCCCAAACGCAGCGCCGTAAACTTGTCGATAACACCAATTTCCCCGATCGTTTCCGGCGCGATAAATCGGGCTATGAGGGCGATGATCTGGTCATTATCCACAACCCGCCGCTAAAAATGATCGTGATCGGCGCGGTCCATATTGCCCAGCCTTTGCTGGTGATGGCGCGTTTGGCCGAATTTGATACGCTGCTGATTGATCCGCGCCCGGCGTTTTGTTCGGATGCGCGTTTTCCCGGGCAGGCCATTATTGATGACTGGCCAGATGCGGCGCTGGCCAATATCCAACTTGATGCGCGCACCGCCATTGTCACCCTAAGCCACGAGCCAAAGATCGACGATCCGGCAATCAAGGCGGCGCTGGGAACGGATGTATTTTATCTGGGTTGTCTGGGTTCAACTCGCACCCATGTCAAACGGCTGGAGCGCTTGCATGCCGATGGTTTTACAGCGGCACAAACGGCGCGCATCCACGGGCCGGTTGGTTTGGACATCAATTCAAAAACGCCGGCTGAAATTGCGATTTCGATTATGGCCGAAATCACCCAAACCCTGCGTAACAAATAAAAAACCCCGCGAATTATACAAGTGCGGGGGTTTTTAAAACTTTATGGCTGGCGGTTACTTGGGCAGTGGACCGATCATCATCATCATCTGGCGGCCCTCCATTTTGGGCATACTTTCAACCCTGCCGTGTTCTTTGACGTCATCGGCAACACGCTCCAGCAGCGCGCGGCCCAAATTCAGGTGCGCCATTTCGCGGCCACGAAACCGCAGGCTGATTTTCACCTTGTCGCCGGTGCCCAGAAACTTGAAGACATTGCGCATTTTCACATCGTAATCATGGGTGTCGGTGTTGGGGCGAAATTTCACCTCTTTGATCTCGATGGTTTTTTGCTTTTTGCGCGCCTCGGATTCACGTTTTTGCTGCTCGTATTTATATTTGCCAAAATCCATGATTTTACAAACTGGCGGCTTGGCGTTTGGCGAAATTTCCACCAGATCCAGACCGGCATCATCGGCCATAACCATGGCACGTGCCGGGGTCACAACACCGACGTTTTCACCGTCAGCGCCGATCAGGCGGATTTCATTGGAAGTGATGCGTTCATTTACGCGAGGGCCAGTGTCGCGCTGTGGCGGGGCATTGTGGGGTCTGCGGGCTATAACTTTGATCCTTTTGATTGTGAATAGCGGATAGAGCGAAAAGTAGACGGCCTTGGACGCGCTTACAAGCGTATATTGTGAAAAGAATAGGCGGTATCGCGCTAATTTTGCGCCAAACTTGCGTTGTGCGCTTTTCTATCACAGGTGTATCTGTCATATCTGCCCTGTATCCGGGCCGATTCTGGATCTGTTTTAGGGGTTAAAAATGAAGAAATCATGGATTGTCGCCATCTTGCTGGTTGTTGTAGGCGGGGGCATATACTTTTATTCACAACAACAAAACGCCGCCACAGAGGCCACAGAGGCCGCAGCGACAGCCGCGAGCGAGGCCGCTGCGACGGCCAAGGCTGCTGAAGAAGCGACGGCTGCCGAGGCGGCCAAGCTGGCTGAAGAAGCTGCTGCGACGGCCAAAGCTGCCGAAGACGCTGTTGCTGCCGAGG
>CAYYXZ010000231.1:0-3307 GCA_964475715.1 uncultured Marinosulfonomonas sp.
GGACACTAACGCAGCGGAAATAGGGACGTTAGGCGGGGGACACCGGACGCTTACTCATCAACCATGGTTTTAGCGCGCCTTCTTGCTTCCACAGTGCTTGCTTTAATAACGCGCGTTCGGCGCAATCTTGCACTAAATCATCGGCCATGCTGCGATTTCGGGTTAGCGAAAAGGCATAACGCCAAAGATCAGGAAGGCAGGTTTGAAGTTGAACTTGAAACTGTTGCATGGCATCCGTTTTTTTGCTGGTAGGTTGGGTGCTGTTCGCCACCAAGCCTACCAGCAACCCTTAAGGGGCGGTATCAGGGCTTGGCAAGGTGCCATACACCTTTGACGCCATCACCGGTCACGTCGCCGGGTTTTTTGTCTTTTATCCAAGTGTATAGCGCCATTCCCTTGACGGCCCATTGTTTTGAGCCATCAGCGCGTGTGATTACGCTAAAGTCGCCGGCCGCTTGGGAAGTATCCAGGGCGGCAAGTGGGGGCCATTTTACGGCACAGTCGTCATTGCAGTTGGAAACGCCAGCGGTATCTTTAGCGAACGTATAAAGGCTCATGCCTTTGGCGTCGGTATAGATTTTCTCACCGTCAACTGTAGTCGTGTGAAGGACTGCCTGTGGGGCATGTCCAGCGCCAAAAACGGCACCTGTAGAAAGTGCAGCAACAGTTGCGGCGGTCATTAGTATTTTAAACATCATCGTATCCTTGTTGAATAGAGCCGCAATTTTTGACGGCATATAAGATACACAGCTGGCGGGGGTGTTTTAATCCATGGTGCAGGTGAATTAATAAATAAATATTGTTTTGGAATTTAAATCAGCAGGCTAACTTGATGATATTATACGCAATATTCCCATGCTGGGCACTGATGGAAAGTGAAAAAACGGGGTTGTTTTGTTTTCAGCCCGATCACGCACTATTTCCCTGTGGTTTTTTCACTCTATTCCCAGTGACTTACAAACATCACGGGTAAGCATCGGGCGGTTTAGTGTGTAAAAATGCAAGTCATTAACGCCGCCCTCAATTAACTTGGAGCAAAGATCGCTACAAACTCCGGTGGCAAATAATTCCTCGCGACCGTCACGGATTGCCGTCTCGAAACCGTCATTTAACCATGTGGGAATATTCGTGCCACAGCCGGTTGCGAATCTTTTGATGCCGCTCCAGCTGGTGATCGGCATGATACCTGGAATGATCGGCGCATCAATACCAGCCTTGGCACAAGCATCGCGAAACCTAAAAAATGTATCGGCCTCAAAAAAGAACTGGGTGATGGCACTGCTAGCGCCTGCGTCGATTTTACGTTTTAGCCAATCAACATCGGCGGCGGTGTCGGCGCTATCGGGGTGGGGCTCGGGGTAGGCCCCGACGCGGATATTGAACTTGCCGGTTTGGGCCAGCGTTTCAACCAGCTCGATCGAATTGGCAAAACCACCATCGGAGACGTTGAAATGTTCTTGCCCCTTTGGCGCATCACCGCGCAGCGCCACGATGTCGGTGACACCTGCTTTGGCGTAATCATCGGCGATGCCCAGAATTTCTTTACGGCTGGAATTCACACAAGTTAGGTGCGCCGCCACTTTCACCCCGTAGTTTTTATGAATGGTCGTCACCGCTTCGTGGGTTAAATCACGCGTGGTGCCGCCCGCGCCGTAAGTCACCGAAACAAATTCGGGCTTTAAGGGGGCCAGAACCTGCACCGTATCCCAAAGCCTGAACGACGCCGCAAGCGATTGCGGTGGGAAAAATTCAAAACTGATGCGCGGCGTGGCCATGGCTATTTCCTCTTTTTTGTAGCACCTTGTGACATAGTTCGAAATGTGAAACAATTTCATAATTCTCAAGATTAATATGAGGCTTGTTACAAATGCATCTGGAATTACGCCATCTGCGCACAATCAAGGCCATCCACGAAGCCGGCGGTTTGGCCAAGGCCGCCGAGCTGATGCACATCACTCAATCTGCGCTTAGCCACCAAATTAAGGGGTTGGAGCAGCAAACCCAGGTCGAGCTGTTTATCCGCCGTTCCAAGCCGTTGAAATTATCGGCCGCCGGAATGCGTCTGCTGGTTTTGGCCGAGAAGATTTTGCCGGAAATTGCCGCAATCGAGGATGATTTTGTCGGTCTGAACACAGGGCGCGCGGGCCGTTTGCATATCGCGATTGAATGTCACGCCTGTTTTGAATGGCTGTTTCCGGTGCTGGAATCGTTCCGCCAAGCTTGGCCGGATGTTGATGTGGATATTCGGGCGGGGCTGTCGTTTGATGCGTTGGGGGCTTTGCAAAAAGAGCAGGTCGATCTGGTGATTTCATCGGACCCCGAAGATTTGCAGGACATTAAATTTTCACCGCTGTTTGATTACGAGCCGGTTTTTGTTGCCGCTGCCAAAAATCCGCTGGCGCAAAAACCGTTTATCGAGGCCGCCGATTTCAAGGGCCAGACCCTGATTTGTTATCCGGTGGATCGCAGCAAACTGGATGCGTTCACCGAATTGTTAGGCCCCGCCAAGGTCGAGCCAGCCGCGATTAGGCCGGTGGAATTGACGGCGGTGATTTTGTTGCTGGTGGCCAGCAATCGCGGGGTTGCGGTGTTGCCCGATTGGGTGCTGCGCGAGGTAAAATATAATTCCGATTACGTCACCCGCCCGTTAACCAAAAACGGTTTGACCCGCCGGCTTTATGCGGCAATTCGCAGCGATGACGCCACCAAACCCTTTATGGCGCATTTTATCCGGCTGGCGCGCACTGAACCTGTAAAATTGCAACGTAGATAGCCTTGGCAAGCCGCAAACATCGGCGTATATGCCAACGCTTGATGCCTAAAAGGAGTCTGTCAAAATGCCCATGAGCGCCAACCTGAACCTGATGATGAAAGCCGCCCGTGCCGCGGGCCGCTCGTTGTTGAAAGATTTCCGCGAAGTTGAAAATTTGCAGGTCTCGATGAAGGGTGCCGGTGATTTTGTTTCCAAGGCCGATATTTCAGCCGAGGAAATCATTCGCGAAGAACTATGCGAGGCGCGCCCGACCTATGGCTGGGTTGGCGAGGAAAGTGCGGCGGTTGACGGGGTTGATCCGACGCGGCGCTGGATCGTTGATCCGCTGGATGGCACCACGAATTTTCTGCACGGAATGCCGCATTGGGCCGTTTCAATTGCGTTGGAGCATAAGGGCCAAGTTGTGGGAGGCGTGGTTTATGACCCCTGCAAGGACGAGATGTTTTTTGCCGAAAAAGGTCAGGGTGCGTGGCTGAATGAAAGCCGGCTGCGGGTTTCGGGGCGCAACCGTTTAATTGAATGCGTGTTTGCCAC
>CAYYXZ010000232.1:0-3220 GCA_964475715.1 uncultured Marinosulfonomonas sp.
TCTTCAACCTCGGCCACACAGATGCGCCCGCATTTGGCCGCCGGCGGGTTGAAATTGCGCGCGGTTTTGCGAAAAACCAGATTGCCGGTTTCGTCGGCTTTCCAGGCCTTGATAATTGAAAGATCGGCAAAAATCCCGCGCTCTAAAATATAGGTTTCACCATCGAAATCTTTATGTTCTTTGTTTTTGGCAATCACAGTGCCAACGCCGGTTTTGGTGTAAAACCCGGGAATGCCCGCACCACCGGCGCGCATACGTTCGGCCAATGTGCCTTGGGGCGTGAACTCTAGCTCCAACTCGCCCGACAAATACTGGCGCATGAATTCAGCGTTTTCACCGACATAGGATGAAATCATCTTTTTGACCTGACGGGTTTGCAGCAAAATCCCGATACCGAAATCGTCAACGCCGGCATTGTTAGAGGCAAAGGTCAAATCCTTGGTGCCCGCATCGCGGATTGCATTCAACAACAGCTCTGGAATGCCGCATAAACCAAAACCGCCGGCGGCAATAAACATGCCATCACGCAGCAAGCCGTCCAACGCCTCGGTGGCTGATCCGTAAACTTTACTCACCTGTCGTCTCCCCAAATACCTTGCGCCAAATATATGTGACGGGGGCGGCCTGATAAGTCAATCAGGCCTTTTTAGCAGCCGGTTTCTTTTTGGCGGGCGCTTTTTTCTTTTTGGCAGGCGCTTTTTTAGCGGCGGGTTTCTTTTTAGCGGCAGGTTTTTTCTTGACGGCGGCTTTCTTTTTGGGTGCGGCTTTCTTGCGCCCACCCTTTTTGGCGGCGCGCGCGGTGATCAGCTCAACGGCTTGCTCCATGGTCACATCGGCCGGCTCGCTCTCTTTTGGAATCGTGGCGTTAATTTTGCCCCATTTCACATAAGGCCCGTAACGGCCATCCATCACGTTAACCGGGCCACCCTCGCTTGGATGTTCGCCCAGCTCTTTAAGTGGCTTGGCTGCCGCCCGACCACGCCCGCCACCTTTGGTGCGTTTTTCGGCAATCACTTCGACAGCACGGTTCATGCCGATGGTGAACACCTCCTCGACATCGGAAATATTGGCATAAAGCTTTTGTTCCTTGTCGTCGTCATCAACCGTGGTGTGCATCACGTAAGGTCCGTAACGGCCAATATTGGCATGCACCGCGCCACCCTCAGGGTGATCGCCGACAAATCGCGGCAGGCTTAGCAATGTCAGGGCTTTCTCAAGCGTCATATCTTCTTGCTTCCAACCTTTGGGCAGGCTGGCACGCGGTGGTTTTTTCACATCTTCCGTTGGCTCGCCGCGCTGGACATAAGGGCCAAACCGCCCCGAACGCAGGCTGATTTCATCACCGTCATCAATGCCTAAAACCCTGTCGCCATTGTCGCTCTCGCCCCCGATCGGACGGGTGTAGCGGCATTCGGGGTAATTGCCACAGCCGACAAAACCACCGGATTTCGAGGTCTTCAGATGCAGCTGAGCATTGCCACATAACGGACAAACGCGCGGATCCGAGCCATCTTCGCGCGGCGGATATAATGACGGCGCAAGCACCTCGTCCAAAGTGCTCAGAACCTCTGATATCCGCAATTCGCTGGTTTCGGCAATTGCGACGGAAAAGTCTTTCCAGAACCGTTCCAGCACAGCCTTGTAATCACGCTCGCCAGCCGAAACATCATCCAGCTCGGATTCCAGATTGGCGGTAAATTCATAGCCGACATATTTGCGGAAATAATTCAGCAGGAAAATCGTTACCATGCGGCCCTTGTCTTCGGGGAACAGCCGGTTTTTTTCCTTGCGAACATATTCGCGATCCTGAATCGTGGTGATCACCGAGGCATAGGTCGACGGGCGTCCGATGCCCAATTCTTCCATGCGTTTTACCAGCGTGGCCTCGGTAAAACGTGGCGGAGGCTGGGTGAAATGCTGCTCGGGTGTGACGCTTTTTTTATCCAGCGCATCGCCTTGGGAAACCTGCGGCAGACGCTTGTCATCGTCTTCAATCACCCGATCATCACGACCTTCTTCATAGACTTTCAAAAACCCGTCAAACAACACAACCTGACCCGTGGCGCGCAAGCTAACCTGACCATCAGCGCTGCCCAGATCAACCGTGGTGCGCTCTAGTCGGGCCTGCTCCATTTGGCTGGCCAGCGTGCGCTTCCAGATCAGATCGTATAATTTGCGCTGATCCGCCTCCAGCCGCGTCAGCTTGCCGGCATCCACCGACATATCTGTGGGGCGAATACATTCGTGGGCTTCCTGGGCGTTTTTGGCCTTGTTTTTATACATGCGCGGGCTTTTGGGCACATATTCCTTGCCGTAGCGCCCACCAATTTCATCGCGCGCCTCCATTACAGCCTCGGGCGCCATATCAATGCCGTCGGTCCGCATGTAGGTGATGTATCCGGCCTCATACAGACGTTGCGCGGTGCTCATGGTTTGACGCGCGCCAAAGCCGAATTTGCGGCTGGCTTCTTGTTGCAGGGTCGAAGTCATAAACGGCGCGGACGGGTTACGATTGGCCGGTTTGGCCTGCACTGATTGCACGGCTAAATCGCGGCTGCTGACGGCTTGCACGGCCAGCTCGGCTGCGGTGGAATTTTCCAGATCGAATTTGTCCAGTTTCTTGCCGGCCAAATGGGTCAGACGGGCCTCGAACGATTTGCCCCGCGGCGTTGTCAGGGCGGTTTTCACGCTCCAGTATTCACGCGCATTAAAGGCCTCGATCTCCATTTCGCGCTCGACAATCAGACGCAGGCAAACCGATTGCACACGGCCGGCCGATTTTGCACCGGGCAATTTGCGCCATAGCACGGGCGATAAATTAAAGCCCACCAGATAATCCAAAGCGCGCCGCGCAAGATAAGCCTCGACCAGCGGCATGTCCACTTGGCGCGGGTTCTTCATCGCCTCGGTGACGGCGGATTTGGTGATGGCATTAAACACCACGCGGCTAACAGGCGTGCTTTTTTTAATGCTTTTGCGCTTTCGCAACGCTTCTTCCAAATGCCAGCTGATGGCCTCGCCTTCACGGTCGGGGTCGGTTGCGAGGATCAGTTCATTGTCGTCTTTTAGCGCGTCTGCGATGGCCTTGATATGCTTGCGGGAATCATATCCCACCTCCCATATCATGGCAAATTCGTTGTCGGTATCGACCGATCCGTTCTTTGCCGGCAAATCCCGAACATGGCCATATGAGGCCAAAACCGTATAATTATCCCCCAGA
>CAYYXZ010000233.1:0-1101 GCA_964475715.1 uncultured Marinosulfonomonas sp.
AGCATCCCCTTTGCGGGTTTCGAAGCTGTCGGATTGGACCATTTCAGCAGCCCCCAAACGGGCCAGATTCAGCGCAGGCGCCGAGCTGTCCACCGCCACAGCAGAGCTGGCACCGGCCGCCAAAGCCGCCAAAGAAAAGCCGCCAACATGCGAAAACACATCCAGAACACGCGCATCTTTGCACAGTTTTTGCATAAATTCGTGGTTGGGCCGCTGATCAAAAAACAGGCCGGTCTTTTGTCCGCCCAGCAAATCGGCCATATAAATCGCGCCATTCATTGGCACCGGAATCGGGCCGTCAAGCGTGCCTTTGATCAGCAAGGTTTCCTCATTCAACCCCTCCAGAACCCGCGAACGACCCGCGGCATTTTTAACAACGATGCTAACGCCCGTCACCTGCACCAGCGCCTCGACCAGCATTTCAAGATGCAGTTCGGCCCAAGCAGCATTGGGCTGAATCACGGCCGCCGCGCCAAAACGGTCAATCACCACGCCGGGAAGCGCATCGGATTCAGCATGGATCAGACGATAAAAAGGCGCGTCGTAAATCCGCATCCTATGCGCTTGCGCCCGCGCGATGCGCTGTTTGAACCAGTCAACATCAATCACCGCATCCGGGTTTCGATCCAGCATTCTACAGCAAATTTTCGAGACCATATTCACCGTAACCAGCCCCAAAACCTGACGGTCAGAATCCTCAAGCCGCGCGAAGGTGCCGGGTGCAAGCGCCTTGGTGCGGCGATCTGTTACGATTTCATCGCTGAAAACCCAAGGGAAGCCATGACGAATTGCACGGGCTTGGGCCTTTGGTTTCAAACGGACGACGGGGATAGAACTGGGTGAGGCGATTTGTGTCATACTCACCTCCTATAAAATAATCCGGCCCGTTGATAGTGCATAAAACGCTTTTTACCGACAGCGTTTTGACTTTATCTAAATCATAAAGCAACAGATTGCGCGTTTGAGCGTTAGCGAAAGGCAGCGCGATGTGTTTCAATATACGCTCAAAGCGCTTTAATTACCAATCCGCCCCTTGTGTCCACCACGGCGCGCCATTTCGCCCGGCGCCTCCAAGCCGTATTGCAAGGTTTTTGTCATTGG
>CAYYXZ010000233.1:1201-3168 GCA_964475715.1 uncultured Marinosulfonomonas sp.
TCCAGAAATATAGACCGGCATTCCGGCTCGGTTATGCCATCGATTGCATAACTGTCTTTGATCAGCCCCTTGGGGTCCAGTTTACTATAGTTCATTCGCGCATCTCTATCGGTTTTTAATTCAGTTTTTAATTCGGCGCAGGTTGGCCCAAAACCTGATTTACGACCTTATTGGCCGCATCCGCAACCAAATCAAGCGTCTTTTGCAATGTTTCCACACTGTCATGGCCCAATTCACGCAAAATAAACGCGCGGCCGCCTTCGCCGATTTCATCCATCACAAGCGCATTTTCCGTTAACAATTTCGTGGTTTCACGCAGCCGCCACAGCATTGTGTAAGCATTTGCAAGGGTGTCGTGCTGGGCATTTGACAGCCAGCCGGTATTTTGGCCTGCCGCCAATTGCGCCATAATATCACGGGCCGGATCCGCGGCCAAAAGCGCTGCGGTTTGCGCCACCAACTCAATATCCTGCATCCGGCCCGGGCCCAGTTTTGCCTCCCACTGATCGCGCGCAGGCTTGGCCTGAGCCAAACGCGCCCGCATGTCCGCGACATCTTTTAAAACATCCGCGCCGGTGCTTTTGTCTTTCAACAATGCCCGCCGAAAGCGCTCGATCTGCGCACCCAATGCCGAATTTCCAGCCACAAAACGCGCCCGCGTTAGCGCCAAATGCTCCCAAGTCCAGGCTTCATCCTGTTGATAAGACACAAAAGATTGCAATGACGTGGCCACAGGACCTTGGCGCCCCGATGGGCGCAGACGCATATCAACCTCATAAAGACGCCCCTCCGACATCTGGGCAGACACGGCTGTCACCAAGGCTTGGGTCAGGCGCGAATAATAGGGCCGGGTTAACAGCGGGCGGCGACCATCTGAGCCATCTTGACCATCGGCATCATAAATCACGATCAGGTCCAGATCGGATGTCGCATTCAGCTGGCCCGCACCCAGAGACCCCATGCCCAAAACCACCGCACCATTGCCCGGCGCCGCCCCGTGTTTTTGGGCAAAATGGGCCGCAACCGGACCCCAAACGGCAGCCACACAAGCCTCGGCCAAATCGGCATATTGAAGCCCGGCCCCATAAGCATCAAGCAGGCCGCGCAAGTGATGCACGCCAATGCGAAAATGCCATTCCTTTTTCCAGCGCCGCGCCGCATCCAGTTTGGCTTCATAATCATCAATCTGGGCCAGATGGTTGACCAATTGCTGTTTTAGCACCGATTGCCCGGGCCATGGCGCAAAGAAATCCCCGCCCAAAACCCCGTCCAGAACTTGCGAATTATGCGATAAATACCGCGCCAAAACTGGGGCCGTGGTGCAAATATCGATGATCAGATCAATCAGTTTCGGGTTGGCCTGAAACAGTGAAAACAGCTGCACACCGGCGGGAAGGCCGGCCAGAAAGCCGTCAAATTGCACCAATGCTTCAAACGGATTCGCCGCTTTTTTCAGACGCGCCATAATATCGGGACGCAGGGTTTCAAAAATTTCAACCGCCCGGCTGCTGCGCATGGCTGCATATCGGGGCCAGCGGTCGATGATCTCACTTGCCCCCTCGGGCAGCACATCGATTTCAGGGTTGGCGTTATCTGTTGGCGCAAAAAAACCTTCGGTCAAATCATGCACTTCACTCAATTCCAACATCAAACGGCTGCGCAGCTTTTGCGTGTCACGCATTCCCATAAAATTGGCCAACCGGTCAAATTCTTCGGGCTGTTTTGGCAAATCATGCGTCTGGGCATCATTGACCATTTGCAACCTATGTTCGACCTCTCGATGGCTGCGGTAGCGCTCAATTAGCAGTTTTGCAACATTTTCGGGAATCCAGCCCTTTTCAACCAAGGCCTTTAGCGCAGGCACAGTTTCACGCGATCGCAAATCAGGATCACGCCCACCAGCAATAATTTGACGGGTTTGAGTGAAAAATTCGATCTCGCGAATGCCACCGCGCCCCAGTTTCATA
>CAYYXZ010000234.1:0-1849 GCA_964475715.1 uncultured Marinosulfonomonas sp.
TTTGCGGATCAGGTCTCGGAATTTGTGTTGGCGATTTCAGCGCGCAGATCTTTGCGCAGGACTTTCCCGACATTGGATTTGGGTAGATCATCGCGAAATTCAACCAGCTTGGGCACTTTGTAATTTGTGATGTGCTCTTTGCAATGTGCGCGGATGATATCGCGGGTCAATATGCCCGGCTCGCGTGCCACGATAAAGGCTTTCACCGCCTCGCCCGCCGCCCCGTCCGGCACACCGATCACCGCAACCTCAAGCACATCCGGGTGCCTAGCCAGACAATCCTCGACCTCGTTGGGATAAACATTAAAGCCCGAAACCACGATCATATCTTTCTTGCGATCTACGATCTGGAAATAGCCATCCGCATCCATAATCGCGATATCGCCGGTCATAAACCAGCCCTTGTGGAAGGTCTCGGCGGTGGCCTCGGGGTTTTGCCAATAGCCTGCCATGATTTGCGGACCCTTGGCACCCAGCTCGCCCGGCTCGCCTTGGGGCACTTGTTTGCCATCGTCATCAAAGCAGCACAGATCGGTCGAGGGCACCGGCACACCGATGGAATTTGGCCGGGTTCTGCCAAGCGGATTAAAAGTCAGAACCGGCGAGGTTTCAGTTAGGCCATAGCCTTGCAGAACGGGCTTGCCGGTTATTTCCAGCCAGCGTTCGGCTACGGATGATTGCAGCGCCATGCCACCGGCGGCGGCAAACTTCAGGTGTTTTGGCGGGCTGTCAAGAAACCATATTTCGTTATTCAGCCCGTTAAACAGCGTATTAACCCCGCTGAGCCAAGTGATATCGTAATTTTCAAAGGCGCGTTTAAGGTTGCTTAGCGGGCGTGGATTGGGGATTAGGATATTGCGCGCGCCCAGCCAGTAAAACCCCATCAAATTCACGGTGAAGGCAAAAATGTGATACATCGGCAGCGCTGTCAGGGCGACTTCTTTGCCTTTTTCAATCGAATCTGAAAGCAGCTCCATGGTCTGCTCCATATTCACCAACAGGTTTTTATGCGTCAGCATCGCCCCTTTGGGCGGGCCGGTGGTGCCGCCGGTAAATTGCAGGCAGGCCACATCATCGGGGGTAAGCGTGCTGCGATAGCTGTCGGGGGCAATCTTGTCGGCTTTCTGCTTGGCGCGACCTTTGGTAATGGCGGCGGGCAGCCGGATATGGGGCGCCTTAATCGGTTTGACCGATTTGTCCCAATATTTCTGCACCAGAGCAACAATCCCTTTTGGCATGGCTGGCAGGTATTCCGAAACCTTGGTGACGATGATGTTCGGGATCGGGTTATCTTTGGTGGCCTCGGGCAGATGATGGGCAAACATATCCATGATAATAAGGGCTTGGGGTTGGGAGGTGGCAAATAGCCCGGCCATTTCCTCGGCGGTATAAAGCGGATTGACGTTGACCAGAACGCAGCCTGACTTGAACACGGCAAAGGCGGCTACCGGAAAGGCCAGACCGTTGGGCAGCTGCAAGGCCACCCGGTCACCCTGTTTTAGTCCGACAACATCGCGCAGATAAACGGCCAGCGCGTCAGACATTTCATCGACCTGCGCAAAACTTAGGGTGCCGTTCATGCCGTTGGGCAGGCAGGTGGTAAAGGCCGGTGCCTTGCCATAAGTGTCGGCAACTGCGCTGATCATGTCACCAATGCTGTTATAGGCCGAGGTTGAAATTTCCGGATTTACGGACGGGGCATAGAACTTCGTCCAAGGGCGATCTTCAGAATTCATGGTTCCTCCCAGAACAGTGGTATCCCCCGGTTTTCCAAGGGTGGCTGACGCATTGTGCCGCCATTTGATTTTAGGCGTTAAACTACGCGCTTTGGGCATGATGGTTTAGATTT
>CAYYXZ010000234.1:1949-3157 GCA_964475715.1 uncultured Marinosulfonomonas sp.
CATTCATGCTTAGTGGCTGCAACATTAGCCAATGATGGGATAGATTCAGTGAACATTCATGAATACCAAGCAAAAGCACTGCTGCGCACTTATGGCGCTCCGGTGTCCGAGGGGCGCGTCGTGCTAAGGGCCGAGGATGCCAAAGCCGCTGCCGGTGAAATTGAGGGCCCGCTTTGGGTGGTCAAGGCGCAGATCCATGCAGGTGGTCGCGGCAAGGGTAAATTCAAGGAAGCCGATGCCGGTGATGCGGGCGGTGTGCGTCTGACGAAATCGGTATCCGAGGCTGCAGCCGAGACCAAAAAAATGCTGGGTCGCACGCTTGTCACCCATCAAACCGGCCCTGAGGGCAAGCTGGTCAATCGGGTTTATATCGAAGACGGTGCCGGCATCGAGCGTGAATTGTATCTGGCGCTTTTGGTTGATCGCGCCACCAGCAGCATTTCGTTTGTTTGCTCGACCGAGGGCGGCATGGACATCGAAGAAGTCGCCAATGCCACGCCTGAAAAAATCATTTCTTTCAGTGTCGATCCGGCCACGGGTTATCAGGGGTTTCACGGCCGCCGCGTTGCATTTTCGCTGGGGCTAAAGGGCGCGCAAGTTAGACAATGCGCCAAGCTGATGGGGCAGCTTTACAAGGCATTCACCGAAAAAGACATGGAGATGCTGGAAATTAACCCGCTGATCGTAACGGACGGCGGTGATTTGAAAGTGCTGGATGCCAAGGTTAGTTTTGATGGCAACGCGATTTATCGCCAACCCGATATTGCCACATTGCGCGATGAAACCGAAGAAGATGCGCGCGAATTGGCGGCCTCGAAATTTGATCTGAACTACATCGCGCTGGACGGCGAAATCGGCTGTATGGTCAACGGTGCCGGCCTTGCGAT
This sequence comes from uncultured Marinosulfonomonas sp., assembly GCA_964475715.1. GTDB lineage: Bacteria > Pseudomonadota > Alphaproteobacteria > Rhodobacterales > Rhodobacteraceae > Profundibacter. Next base: position 2,837 of record CAYYXZ010000234.1, read on the forward strand.
GGCGACGATGGACATCATTAAACTTTACGGATCTTCGCCGGCCAATTTTCTGGATGTCGGCGGCGGTGCCACGGCTGAAAAAGTAACTGAAGCCTTCAAAATCATCACGTCTGACCCCAACGTCAAAGGTATTCTGGTCAACATTTTTGGCGGCATCATGCGTTGCGACACCATCGCCAACGGCGTGATCACCGCGGTAAAAGAGGTTGGCCTGAAGGTGCCTCTGGTGGTGCGACTTGAGGGCACAAAAGTAGAAGAAGGCATCGCAATTCTTAACAATTCGGACATTGATGTGATCGCGGCCAGCAATCTTTCGGATGC
>CAYYXZ010000235.1:0-3145 GCA_964475715.1 uncultured Marinosulfonomonas sp.
AAAATCTTTTCCTCGCACTCTGCACATCAATGCGTTATAATGTAGTTTAACGCTAAACTACTTCTCCAGATGCGAGGGCAATCCATTATGGCAGCCAAGAAAACTCGAAAGAAATCAAACACTTCCAAGGAAGACCTGCTGGCTTACTATCACGAGATGCTGCTGATTCGTCGATTCGAGGAAAAGGCGGGTCAACTATATGGCATGGGATTGATCGGTGGTTTTTGCCATCTTTATATCGGACAAGAGGCCATCATCGTTGGGCTGGAAGCCACCACAAAAGAGGGCGACAAACGCGTCACATCTTACCGCGATCACGGCCATATGCTGGCCTGTGGCATGGACCCAAAAGGCGTGATGGCCGAATTGACGGGGCGCATCGGGGGCTATTCCAAAGGCAAGGGTGGCTCGATGCATATGTTCTCGAAAGAGGCACATTTTTACGGCGGCCACGGCATTGTTGGCGCGCAAGTTCCGATCGGGGCGGGACTGGCTTTTGCCGATAAATATCTAGGAAATGACAATGTATCCTTTGCCTATTTCGGTGACGGGGCGGCCAATCAGGGGCAGGTTTACGAAACCTTCAACATGGCCTCTCTGTGGAAATTACCGGTTATTTTTGTGATTGAAAACAACCAATACGCCATGGGAACTTCAATCCAACGCGGCTCCTCGACCCCGGAATTATACACCCGAGGGCAAGCGTTTGGCATCCCCGGAGAATCGGTGGATGGCATGGATGTTCTGGCTGTAAAGGCCGCGGGCGAGCAGGCCGTTTCCCACTGCCGATCAGGTAAGGGGCCATATATTCTGGAAATGGTTACCTATCGTTATCGAGGGCATTCGATGTCGGATCCGGCCAAATACCGGTCCCGCGAAGAGGTGCAAAAAGTGCGCGAGGAGCGCGATGCGATTGAACATGTCCGCGTTTTGTTATTGCAAGGCAAACACGCCACCGAAGATGATTTGAAAGCAATCGACAAAGACATCAAGGCCACCGTGAACGACGCGGCTGAATTTGCCAAAGAAAGCCCCGAGCCTGATTTGAGCGAACTTTGGACAGACATTTACGCCGAGGCGTAAGGCATTGACAATACGGAGATAAATTATGGCTATCGAAATACTAATGCCGGCACTTTCCCCCACGATGGAAGAAGGCACTTTGGCCAAGTGGTTGGTAAAAGAAGGCGATAAAATCGAAAGCGGCATGATCATCGCCGAGATCGAAACCGACAAGGCAACGATGGAATTCGAGGCCGTTGACGAGGGTGTCATGGGCAAAATTCTGGTAACAGACGCCACCGAAAACGTGCCGGTCAACAGCCCGATTGCGGTGTTGTTGCAAGAAGGCGATGACGCGGATGCGGTGCCCGATAGCGCTGCCCCCATTGCGCCAAAAGCCAGTGTGCCAAACCAAAAGCCGACGCCAGCCGCGCCGATTGCAGCCCAGCCCCCGCTGACATCCGAAATCCCCGAAGGCACGCAAATGAAGCCAACCACAGTGCGCGAAGCCTTGCGCGATGCCATGGCCGAAGAAATGCGCCGCGATGACACGGTTTATTTGATGGGCGAGGAAGTGGCGCAATATCAGGGTGCCTATAAAATCAGTCAGGGAATGCTGGATGAATTTGGTGAAAGGCGCGTGATCGACACACCGATTACCGAACACGGATTTACCGGAATTGCGGTGGGCTCGGCCTTTGCCGGCCTAAAACCTATAGTTGAATTCATGACCTTCAATTTTGCCGTGCAGGCGCTGGATCAGATCATCAATTCCGCGGCCAAGACACTTTATATGTCGGGCGGTCAGTTGGGTGCGCAAATGGTGTTTCGCGGGGCCAATGGTGCGGCCGCCCGTGTGGGTGCGCAACATTCGCAGGATTACGCCGCGTGGTATGCGCAAGTTCCGGGCCTGAAAGTGGTGATGCCCTATTCGGCCTCCGATGCCAAAGGTTTGCTGAAAACCGCAATTCGTGATCCAAATCCGGTGATTTTTTTGGAAAATGAAATCTTGTATGGCCAGAGTTTTGATGTGCCGGTTATGGACGATTTCACCATCCCCTTTGGCGTTGCAAAAATTTGGCGCGAGGGCAGTGACGTGACTATCGTCAGCTTTGGCATCGGCATGAAATACGCGCTAGAAGCCGCCGACAGATTGGCCGAGGATGGCATTTCTGCCGAAGTCATCGACCTTCGCACCTTGCGCCCGATGGATACGGCCACCGTGATCCGTTCCGTGATGAAAACCAACCGCTGTGTGACGGTCGAGGAAGGCTGGCCGGTGGGCTCTATCGGCGGTCATATTTCATCGGTGATCATGCAGGAAGCGTTTGATTATCTGGATGCGCCGGTGATCAATTGCACGGGCAAGGATGTGCCAATGCCTTATGCTGCAAATCTGGAAAAGCTGGCGCTGGTCACCACCGACGAGGTGATTGAGGCCGTGCACAAAGTTACATATCGTTAAGGGAGCCATTAAATGCCGATAGAAATCCTGATGCCCGCCCTTTCGCCGACGATGGAAGAAGGCACATTGGCCAAATGGCTGGTAAAAGAGGGCGACAGCGTAGCCTCTGGTGATTTGCTTGCCGAGATCGAAACCGATAAGGCAACGATGGAATTTGAAGCGGTGGATGAGGGGGTTATCGGTAAACTTTTTGTGGCCGCTGGCACCGAAGCGGTGAAAGTGAACACGGTGATTGCAGTTATTCTGGAAGACGGAGAAACTGCGGATGCGATTGGTGAGGTCTCAGAACCTAAAACGATTGAAACCATCGAATCACCAAAAAAACCAATCAGGGAAAGTAAACCTGCTACGCTCCAACACATTGATAATAAACGCATCTTTGCAACTCCGCTTGCACGACGTATTGCCGCCGGAAATGATATCGACCTTACACAAATCGCCGGAACCGGCCCGCACGGCCGCATCGTCAAAGCCGATGTCGAAGCTAAACCAGCGATGGCGGCCCCAATATCTATAGCGGCAGGCCCCTCGAGCGATATGCTTTCAAAAATCTATGCGGACCGAGAATATGAGGTGGTTGAACTGAACGGAATGCGCAAAACCATCGCTGCCCGTCTGACCGAAGCAAAACAAACCATCCCGCATTTTTATCTGCGGCGTGATATCAAAATTGATGCG
>CAYYXZ010000236.1:0-3131 GCA_964475715.1 uncultured Marinosulfonomonas sp.
TTGGCCGATATGGCGCGCAATGTGGCCGGTGATGCGGCAATTGTTGAAAGTATTACCAAGGCGGGTGCCGAAATCCACGGCTATCAGCCAACGCCGCGTGATATTCTGCGGGCGCAGGATGCGGATTTGATCTTGTGGAATGGCCTTAACCTTGAGATTTGGTTCGAGCAGTTCTTTTCCAACCTGTCGGATATCCCAAGCGCAACGCTGACTGATGGCATTGTGCCGATGAACATTTCCTCAGGCGAATACACCGGCAATCCAAACCCCCATGCCTGGATGAGCTTAAGCAATGCTAAAATTTATGTCGATAATATCCGCGATGCGCTTATCAAGCATGACCCAGAAAATGCCGATATTTACCGCGCCAATGCCGAGGCGTATAAAAAACAGATTAGCGAAACCATCACACCGTTAATTGCGAAAATTCAAGCCGTGCCTAAAGAGCAGCGCTGGTTGGTGTCTTGCGAGGGTGCCTTTAGCTATCTGATCCGTGATTTTGAAATGAAAGAACTATACTTGTGGCCAATGAATTCTGATGTTCAGGGCACACCGCAACAGGTTCGTAGAGTTATCGACAAGGTGCGGGCCAATAATATTCCGGCGGTATTTTGTGAAAGCACGGTCTCCCAAGCGCCAGCCCATCAGGTGGCCCGTGAAACCGATGCCGTTTATGGCGGAATGCTGTTTGTCGATAGCCTGACCAAAGCAGATGGTCTTGTGCCCACCTATCTGGATCTGCTGCGCGTGACCACCGAGACGATCGCAAAGGGTTTAACAAGATGACCCAGACAGCAGGGATCGTGGCGCAGGATGTTACGGTTACATATCGCAATGGAAATACAGCATTGCGCAATGCAACATTTGATATTCCTACCGGCACGATCACTGCGTTGGTTGGTGTGAACGGGTCGGGTAAATCGACCCTATTCAAGGCCATTATGGGTTTTTTACCGGCGGCCAAGGGCAAAATATCTGTGCTTGGCATGCCGGTAAAAGAAGCCTTGAAAAAAAATATTATTGCCTATGTGCCGCAATCCGAAGAAGTCGACTGGAGCTTTCCGGTGCTGGTCGAAGATGTGGTGATGATGGGCCGTTACGGGCATATGGGTTTTTTGCGCCGCGCCAAACCGGCCGATCACGAGGCCGTTGCAACGGCGCTGGGCCGGGTCAATATGAGCCAATATCGGCATCGCCAAATCGGTGAATTATCCGGAGGTCAGCGCAAACGCGTTTTTCTGGCCCGGGCTTTAGCGCAGGATAGCCGCGTCATTTTGCTGGACGAGCCTTTTACCGGCGTCGATGTTCAAACCGAAGACGCAATTATCAGGCTTTTGCGCGAAATGCGTGACGAGGGCCGCGTGATGTTGGTTTCCACCCACAACCTTGGATCGGTGCCAGAATTTTGTGACCGCACCGTGCTAGTCAAGGAAACGATTCTGGCCTTTGGTCCAACCAAAACGGTCTTTACCCGCGAAAATCTGGAAATTGCATTTGGCGGCGTGTTGCGCCATTTTGTGCTGGGCGGGTCGGATTTGCATGATGATGATGACAGTCGAAAAGTGCATGTGATCACCGATGACGAGCGTCCGTTTGTTATCTATGATGATAAAAACGGGGCCGGAAAATGATTGAGCAGTTGCTGTTGCCATTTTCCTATAATTACATGCTGAACGCTATCTGGGTCAGCTCGCTGGTTGGTGGAATCTGTGCTTTTTTATCCGCTTATCTGATGCTAAAAGGCTGGTCCTTGATCGGCGATGCGCTTAGTCATTCCATCGTGCCCGGCGTGGCCGGTGCCTATATGCTGGGCTTGCCGTTTGCGCTGGGGGCTTTTGTGGCCGGTGGTCTTGCCGCGGGAACCATGTTGTTTCTTAGTCAGCGATCGGGCCTGAAAGAAGACACGATTATCGGTCTGATCTTTACCTCGTTTTTCGGGCTTGGCTTGTTTATGATTTCGCTCTGGCCGGCCTCGGTCAGTTTGCAGACCATCACCATGGGTAATATTTTGGCGATTTCCCCGTCTGATACCTTGCAGTTGGCGATCATCGGCTTTGTGACGCTGGCGGTTTTGCTGGCGAAATGGAAAGATTTGATGGTGGTGTTTTTTGATGAAAACCATGCCCGCTCCATCGGTCTTAACCCTGGGCTTTTGAAAATAGTATTCTTTACCTTGCTGTCGGCTTCCTGCGTTGCTGCGCTGCAAACTGTGGGCGCATTTTTGGTCATTGCCATGGTCATCACCCCGGGTGCCACAGCCTATTTGTTGACGGACCGGTTTCCAAGGCTGTTGATATTAAGTGTCGCAATAGGCTCTATTACTAGCTTTGTTGGTGCCTATCTTAGCTTTTTCGTTGACGGAGCCACTGGCGGAATAATCGTTTCATTACAAACCCTGATCTTTCTGCTTGCCTTTTTTCTGGCCCCCAAACATGGCTATCTGGCCGCGCGCCGCCGTGCTGCCCGCGTCTTGGAGGCAAACTGATGGATGTTTTACTGCACCCCTTCCAGTTTGCCTTTATGAACAACGCTTTTGTGATGGTAGCAATGATTTCGTTGCCCACCAGCCTGCTGTCTTGTTATCTGGTTCTAAAGGGTTGGTCATTAATGGGTGATGCCATCAGCCACGCGGTTTTGCCCGGGATTGTGCTGGCTTATCTGTTGCAGATCCCGTTGCTTGTCGGCGCATTTATTGCCGGCATGTTTTGCGCGCTTGCCACCGGGTTTTTATCCGAAAACAGCCGCGTTAAACAGGATACAGTGATGGGTATCGTGTTTTCCGGTATGTTCGCGGTTGGCATTGTGATGATCACAAAAATCAGCACCTCTGTGCATCTGGATCATATCCTGTTTGGAAATATGCTGGGGGTCGGGGCGGCTGATTTATGGACTTCGGGCCTGATTTCGCTTTTTGTGACGCTGGTTATTGTAGCCAAGCGGCAGGATTTTTTATTGCACGCGTTTGACCCAATTCAGGCGCAGGCTGTTGGTTTGCGGGTTGGCTGGCTACATTACGGGTTGCTTGCGCTGATTTCGCTGGCCATTGTTGCAACATTATCCTCGGTTGGTATTATTTTGGCGATTGGCCTGCTGATTGCACCGGGCGCGATTGCGTTTTTGTTAACCAAACG
>CAYYXZ010000237.1:0-3124 GCA_964475715.1 uncultured Marinosulfonomonas sp.
TTATTCAAGATGATTATGATAAATATTGGTTTGCATCAGGCCCCTTTTGCATGGCAAAGCAGGCAGACAAAGTCGCCGCGCGCGGCTGATTTTTCTATGAAAGGCCTAAAACCATGACAAATGCCCTCGCGCTGATGCTGGCGGATCGTGACTGGATTCTTACGGACGGGGCCACGGGCACCACGCTGTTTAACATGGGCCTTAGCTCGGGCGATGCGCCGGAATTGTGGAATGTCGATCACCCCGACAGAATTACCGCCCTTTACAAAGGCGCGGTTGATGCGGGCAGTGATCTGTTTTTGACCAACAGTTTTGGTGGCAATGCGGCGCGCCTAAAACTGCACGGTGCCCAAAGCCGAGCGCGTGAATTGTCGCGCATTTCAGCCGAGATTGGGCGCGAGGTCGCCGACACGGCGGGTCGTCCCGTTATTGTGGCCGGCTCTGTCGGGCCAACCGGTGAAATCATGGCACCTTTGGGCGAATTAACCCACGAGCTGGCGGTTGAAATTTTTCACGAACAGGCCGAGGGGCTAAAAGAAGGCGGCGCGGATGTTTTGTGGTGTGAAACCATTTCGGCGCCCGAAGAATACATCGCCGCCGCCGAGGCTTTTGCGCTGGCCGATATCGCCTGGTGCGGCACCATGAGCTTTGACACGGCGGGGCGCACGATGATGGGCGTGACCTCGGCCGACATGGTGAAAATGGTCGGCAAGCTGAAAAATCCGCCACTGGCATTCGGGGCAAATTGCGGGGTTGGATCGTCCGATATTTTACGAACTGTGCTTGGGTTTTCGGCCCAAGGCCCTGATTTGCCAATCATTTCCAAAGGCAACGCCGGCATCCCCAAATTTGTCGAGGGCCACATCCATTACGACGGAACGCCGGAATTAATGGCCAAATACGCCTGCCTTGCGCGCGATTGCGGCGCACATATTATCGGCGGCTGCTGCGGCACAACGCCGGAACATTTAAGCGCCATGCGCGCAGCCCTTGAAGCACACACAAAAGGCCCGCGCCCGTCTTTGGAAACAATCGCAGAGGCGCTTGGCGGCTTTTCATCGGCCTCTGACGGCACAGATGGGGCCAGCCCCCCGCCCCGAAAAACACGGCGGCGCAGCAGGTCTTAACGCAGTAAATATTTTGGCAGTCTGGCCAAACAGTCACAAGGAATACTGAAATGTCTGATCAAGAAGACGATATCATCTTGTCCGAATTGTCCGACGAAGATCTGACCCTGCAAATGCACGACGATCTTTATGACGGCATGAAAGAAGAAATCGAGGAAGGCGTTAATATTCTGCTGGGGCGCGGCTGGGCGCCTTACCGCGTGCTGACCGAGTCTTTGGTGGCGGGCATGACCATCGTTGGCAAAGATTTTCGCGACGGCATTCTGTTTGTGCCCGAAGTGCTGCTTGCGGCGGGCGCAATGAAGGGCGGCATGTTTATCTTAAAACCGCTACTGGCTGAATCCGGCGCGCCTCGCATGGGCAAAATGGTGATCGGCACCGTAAAGGGCGACATCCACGATATCGGCAAAAATCTGGTCGGGATGATGATGGAGGGGGCCGGATTTGAGGTGATCGATCTGGGCATCAACAACCCGGTTGAGGATTATCTGGAGGCGCTCAGCCGCGAGCAGGCCGATATTTTAGGCATGTCCGCCCTGCTGACCACGACGATGCCCTACATGAAGGTGGTGATCGACACGATGATCGAAAAAGGCATTCGTGATGATTACATCGTGCTGGTTGGTGGTGCGCCGCTGAACGAGGAATTTGGCAAGGCAATCGGGGCTGACAGTTATTGTCGTGACGCCGCTGTTGCGGTTGAAACGGCCAAGGAATTTATGGATCGCAAACATAACCAGATAGCTGCCGGATAAAATAAGGTGCGGCTGGATAATCAAATACTGGCCGGATATGGTCTGGATTTAACCGCCACCAAAGGGCGTGTTTTATTGCTGGCTTGCGGTGCGTTGGCACGCGAGATTTTGAGCCTGATCAAAACCAACGGCTGGTCGCATCTGGAGCTGAAATGTTTACCCGCAAACCTGCATCTTTACCCCGACCGCATCCCGGCCGAGGTTGAAAAATCGGTGCTAAAATACCGGGCTGAATATGACGGAATATTTGTGGTTTATGCCGATTGCGGCACAGGCGGCCAATTGTTGCAAAAGTGCAAGGAATTGGGGGTCAAGATGGTTGAAGGGCCGCATTGTTATTCATTTTTTGAAACAAATTCGGCATTTGCAAAGTTGACGGAAGAGGAATGCACCGCCTTTTATCTAACCGATTTTCTGGTCCGCCAGTTTGACGCTTTTGTCTGGAAACCAATGGGTTTGGATCGCCACCCCGAACTGTTGGAAACGTATTTCGGCAATTACGAAAAACTGGTTTATCAGGCCCAGACAAACCAGCCGGATCTGGATGAAAAAGCCGCCGAAATCGCCACCCGGATGGGGCTGAAATACGAGCGCCGTTTTACCGGATATGGCGATTTGGAAACAACCCTGCATCAGGTTGCAAGCTAAGTTTAAAGCGCTGCGGTCTCACCGGCAATTTTACGAATCCGCTCCACCATGGCCCGCAACCCGTTGCTGCGTTGCGCCGATAAGTGGTCATTTAATTGCAACCGCGCCAGCTCGCCCCCGGCATCCACCTTTAAAACTTCGGCCACGCTCAAGCCGTTAAACAGCGCCTCGAGAACCGCAACCAGCCCGCGCACAATCATCGCGTCACTGTCACCGCGAAACCTAAAAATCGCCGCCTGCCCCGTGCCTTGAATTTCGGGCATGATCCAGACCTGCGAGGTGCAACCCTCAACCTTGGTCGCCGCCACCTTGAACGCATCTTCAAGCGGTGCCATTGCCTTGCCCAAATCGATCACAAACCGGTAACGGTCCTCCCAATCATCCAGAAATTCAAAATTCTCGGCGATGTCTTCAAAGGCGGTTGTGGCCATAATTTGCTCCTGATTTCGTATCTTCCAGATAATCCGCCCCAGCAAAAAGGTCCAGTGCTTGCATGATACCTTTTCAAAGCCTGAATTTTCAGCTAACCCCAAAGGGTAAAACAAAGGGGTCAGGTTGATGAAAACACCATTTGCAGTTATTTTGCTGAGCGTT
>CAYYXZ010000238.1:0-3120 GCA_964475715.1 uncultured Marinosulfonomonas sp.
TGATCGGGCAAACCGGCCCGGTATTTGCGGCACAAGTGTCTTAACTGGTGACGGCGTCGGGCGTGCTTGCCTCGATGCTGATATTGGGCGAAAGATACTCGGGCTTTATCTGGCTGGCCTTGGGATTAATGCTGATTGGCCTGTTTTTGGTACAACCGCGTGACAATGGCGCCGACTTGGGCAATGATGGCGCCCGTAATAACAACTGACCGGAGCGCATGGAACTTTTCACCATAAACCAAACCGCACAGGCAATTATCACGCTGCTGGTCGTTGGCGCGATGTTTGTGCTTTTCTTGCGCGAAACCCTGCCCATCGAGGTGGTGGCAATCGGGGGTGCCGCCACGTTGCTGGCGCTGGGGATTTTGCCTTATGATGCGGGATTGGCTGTGCTTTCCAACCCCGCGCCATGGACGATTGCGGCGATGTTTATTGTGATGGGGGCCTTGGTGCGCACCGGCGCGCTGGAATGGTTTATCAAATTGGCCGAAAAAAACGCCACCACCAAACCGGCGCTGGCAATCGGCAGTTTGATGGCGTTTGTGGTGCTGGCCTCGGCGGTGGTTTCAAACACGCCGGTGGTGGTGGTGATGATCCCGGTTTTTGTGCAGTTGGCCCGCAAGATGAAAATATCGGCCTCGAAATTATTGATCCCGCTGTCTTATGCCGCAATTTTGGGCGGCTCGCTGACCTTGATCGGGACCTCGACAAATTTGCTGGTTGACGGGGTGGCGCGGGCCAACGGGCTGGAAGCGTTTTCGATTTTTGAGGTCACGCCGCTGGGTATAATTTTAGTGATCTGGGGCATGATTTATTTGCGTTTTGTCGCGCCGCGCCTGTTGCCGGATCGCGATAGCATGGCCAATTTGCTGTCGGATAAATCCAAGATGAAATTTTTTGCCGAGGCCGCAATCCCGCCTGACAGTAACCTGATCGGGCGCGAAGTTCTGGATGTGCAACTGTTTAAGCGCCAAGGCGTGCGCCTGATTGATGTGTTGCGCGGCGATGTAAGTTTGCGGCGAAATCTGAAAACCGTGACGCTTGAGGTGGGTGACCGCGTGGTGTTGCGCACCGAAGTCAGCGAGCTGTTGTCGCTGCAACGCAACAAAGATTTAAAGCGGATGGATCAGTTGAGTGCGGTTGAAACCTCGACCGTCGAGGTGCTGATTACGCCGGGCTGCAAGATGATCGGGCGCTCGTTGGGGGCGCTGCGGTTGCGCCGTCGTTACGGGGTTTATACGTTGGCGGTGCATCGTCGAAACCAGAACCTGAGCGGCAAGATAGATGAATTGGTGGTGCGGGCGGGCGACACATTATTGCTTGAGGGCGCGCCGGCAGATATTGGCCGGATGGCAACGGAAATGGGTCTGGTGGATGTGTCAAAACCTTCGGGGCGCGCATTTCGGCGCCGGCAGGCCCCGATCGCGATTTTGGCGTTGCTGTCGATTGTGGCGCTGGCTGCCGCGGGGATTGCACCGATTTTCCTGCTGGCTGTGTTGGCGGTGGCGGTGGTGCTGGTGACGCGCTGCATCGACGCCGAGGAAGCGTTCTCATTTATTGACGGGCGTTTGCTGGCGATGATTTTCGCGATGTTGGCGATTGGTGCCGCACTTGAGGCATCGGGTGCGGTGGCGATGATCGTTGGTGGCATTGCGCCGTTTTTGATTGGTTTACCGCCATTTTTGATCGTCTGGGCGATTTATTTAGTAACCTCGGTGTTGACCGAAATGGTTTCAAATAACGCGGTGGCGGTGGTGATCACGCCGATTGCGATTGGCTTGGCGGGCGAAATGGGCATTGATGCGCGGCCCTTGGTGGTGGCGGTGATGGTGGCGGCTTCGGCCAGTTTTGCAACCCCTATCGGCTATCAAACCAACATGATGGTTTACGGTCCCGGAGGCTATAAATTCACCGATTTTATGCGGGTCGGGATACCGTTGAATTTGACAATCGGTTTGCTGGCCAGCGCGATTATTCCGTTTATGTGGCCATTATGAATTTAGGCTTATGAATTTTCTGCGCGGACACTGGCAACTGATGCTGATTACGGCGGTTGTGTTTGCTCTGTGGGGCACGCCTGTGATTATTCCGCTGAAAATTCTGGTGGTCTTCATGCACGAGGTTTCGCACGGGCTTGCGGCCGTTTTAACCGGTGGCGAAATTGTCAGCCTCAGCGTTTCTGTTGAGCAGGGCGGGCTGGCTGTGACGCGGGGCGGCAATGCGTTTGTGATCACTTCGGCGGGGTATCTTGGCTCGCTTTTAATCGGAGTTTTGCTGTTTTTTGCGGCGCTAAAAAGTCGGCTGGACCGGATGATAATGGCCCTGCTTGGTGGCGCTATGGTGTTGATTACAGCGGCTTTTATTCGCGAAATATTTGCGCTTGGATTTGGGCTGGGGGCAGGCGGGCTGATGCTGCTGAGTGCGCGGGTTTTATCGGCCTCGGTGAATGATTTGCTGCTGCGCGTCATCGGGCTGACCAGCATGATTTATGTGCCGTATGACATTTTCAGCGACACGATTGCCCGCCCCGGTTTGCGCTCGGATGCCTATGTTTTGGCCGAGCAATTCGGTGGTACAACCATGATGTGGGGCGGGATCTGGTTGCTGCTAAGCCTGATCACAATTGGCGCCTGTTTGCGCTACGCAACTGCTGCGCAAAGCAACATTGATTTTAGCAATAAAACCGCCGCGCCGCATAGCCGGTCTTAAGTTTTCAGCACCGCGCGGCCTTTTTCTATCTGGGCCTTGCAGACTTCGATTTTACGCTCCAGTTTGGTTTTTTCATGGGCCGTTTGTGCGGTTTCCAGTCTGGCCGTATACTTTTCCAGCTTTATTTCCAGCGCTTCAATTAGCACAGAGATTGCTTCGGATTGTTTTACCGCGCGGCCTTTTTCTGTGTTGAAAATACTATCAAGCCTGGCAACAATATCCTTTAATCCCATTATCTTATCCCCCTATCTTAAAACTTGTAATGCCTGCGTTTTATTGCGCTACGTTGGTTTTGCTAAGCTTTTGAATATCTTCGTCTTCCAGCTCCATGATGCTTTGGCCTTGCAGCAATTGGGTGTTCTTGTCGGAGAACAGAACCTTGGCCGCCCGGGTCAGATCGCGGACAATCGC
>CAYYXZ010000239.1:0-3074 GCA_964475715.1 uncultured Marinosulfonomonas sp.
GCGGCTCGTATACCGCGTGATCGGTTGTGGATGGCTTGATCAGGGCTGTGCCCTCGACACCCTCGGGCAACGGCTCGGGTGGCTGGCGCGGCGGGGGCGCACCCTCGACCGGATCGGCCGCATGGGGCACCGGATCGGACATGTAAGGTATGTAGGGGTTTACATACGGGTCGTTTTTTGGGTCATCAGCCATCAGGGTTCTCGCAGAAGGTTTTGCAGAATTTGCTGTAGAGTTTTTCGGGTTCCTGCGGTAAGATATAAGGATTATTGCCTCCAAGGTCCAGAGCAGGAATTGCACAAGTTTCAAAACCGGCTTATGGCTGCAACTATGACGCAAAAATTTACATTTGATCTGGCCGCCACCGATGGTTTGGCGCGCACCGGCACCATTCACACCGCCCGCGGAGCTATTCGCACGCCGGCCTTCATGCCGGTTGGCACGGCCGCGACCGTCAAGGCGATGCTGCCTGAAAATGTTGCCGCTACGGGGGCTGATATTTTGCTGGGCAACACCTATCATTTGATGCTGCGCCCCACGGCCGAGCGGATTGCCAATCTGGGTGGCCTGCATAAATTCATGAATTGGGAGCGCCCGATTTTGACCGACAGCGGCGGGTTTCAGGTGATGAGCCTGTCGGATCTGCGCAAAATGTCCGAACATGGCGTGACGTTCAAATCGCACATCGACGGCTCTTTGCACGAAATAACGCCCGAGCGCAGCATGGAAATCCAGCGGCTTTTGGGCAGCGATATTGTGATGTGTTTTGATGAATGCACCCCGCATCCGGCAACCGAGGATGTGGCGCTAAAATCCATGCAAATGTCGATGCGTTGGGCGCAGCGCAGCCGTGATTCGTTTGGCGATCGCCCCGCGCATGCGCTGTTTGGCATCCAGCAGGGCAGTGTGTTTCAGGATCAGCGCGCCGAAAGTGCCGAGAAGCTGAAAGCGATCGGTTTTGAGGGCTACGCTGTTGGTGGTTTGGCCGTGGGCGAGGGGCAGAAAATCATGTTCGAGGTGCTGGATTATGCGCCCCAAATGCTGCCCTCTGACAAGCCGCGTTACCTGATGGGGGTTGGAAAACCCGATGATCTGGTCGGGGCTGTGGCGCGCGGAATTGATATGTTTGATTGCGTTTTGCCCAGCCGGTCGGGGCGCACGGGGCAGATTTTTACCCGCCACGGGGTGTTGAACATTAAAAATGCCCGCCACCGCGATGATCCGCGCCCGCTGGATGTGGATTGCAGCTGTCCGGCCTGTCGCAACTATTGTCGCGCTTATTTGCACCATGTTTTCAAAAGCAGCGAGATCATCAGCTCGATGTTGATGACGTGGCACAACCTGCATTATTATCAGGAATTGATGGCCGCAATGCGGGCTGCGATTGCGGTGGGTAAATTTGCGGATTTTCAAAAAGCATTCCACGCGAAACGTGCAAACGGCGATATCGCGCAACTATAATCGGTGAGAACGGGTATTTTGTAGCTTATGCTTAAATTTCGTCGCGTTTTGTTGCTGTAAGGGCCAAAGTTTGCTTGCCCAAGGCGGTGCGAACAGGCACATTGTCAAAAAACGAAATGGTATTTTGGCTTGAAAGGGGCGGGGGTTAACCCCATCTTAACGAGTTGAAATACCGGTGAAGCGGGATGGTCGCCTATTTTGGGGCTAATGCCTGCAGATCAGCCAAAAGGATAAAATATGCCCGAGCATAAAAACGAGCCGCTAAATTCATCTTACCCCGTTCTGCCTTTGCGCGATATTGTGGTGTTTCCGCATATGATTGTGCCGCTGTTTGTGGGCCGTGAAAAATCGGTGCGCGCATTGGAAGAAGTGATGGTGGATGACAAGCAAATCCTGCTTTCCAGCCAGATAGATCCGTCTGCGGATGACCCCGATTGTGACGGGATTTACAAGGTTGGCGTGCTGGCAAATGTGCTGCAACTGCTGAAATTGCCCGATGGCACCGTCAAGGTGTTGGTCGAGGGTAAACGGCGGGTAAAAATTACCGAATACCTGGAAAATGACGATTATTTTGAGGCCCGCGCGCAGGTTTTAAGCGAAAGTCAGGGCGATTCGGACACAATCGAGGCGCTGTTGGGCACGATTGCCGATGAATTTGAACGCTACGCCAAAATCAAGAAAAACATCCCCGAGGAGGCCATGTCGGCGGTGTCCGATGCGGTGGAAAGTGACAAGATTTCTGATCTGGTGGCGGGGCATTTGGGCATCGAGGTCGAGCAAAAACAAGAGCTGTTGGAAACGCTTTGTGTGGCGGACCGGCTAGAGAAAATCTACGGTCTGATGCAGGGCGAAATGTCTGTGCTGAAGGTTGAAAAAAGGATCAAAACCCGGGTCAAAACCCAGATGGAGCGCACCCAGCGTGAATATTATCTGAACGAGCAAATGAAGGCCATTCAAAAAGAGCTGGGCGATGGCGAAGACGGGCAGAATGAAATTACCGAATTGCAGGAGCGAATTGCGGGCACCAAGCTGAGTGCCGAGGCGCTGGAGAAGGCAAATAGCGAGCTAAAAAAGCTGAAAAACATGTCGCCGATGTCGGCCGAGGCGACTGTGGTTCGCAATTATCTGGACTGGATGCTGAGCATTCCGTGGGGCAAACGTTCGCGCGTTAAAAAAGATCTGGATGCGGCGCAAAAGGTGCTGGATGATGATCATTACGGGCTGGAAAAAGTCAAGGAACGTATCATCGAATATCTGGCTGTTGGTCAGCGTTCGCGCAAATTAAAGGGGCCAATTTTATGTCTGGTTGGCCCGCCCGGCGTGGGCAAAACCAGCCTTGGTAAATCTGTGGCGCGTGCCACGGGGCGTGAATTTATCCGCATTTCGTTGGGCGGTGTGCGTGACGAATCTGAAATTCGCGGCCATCGGCGCACCTATATTGGCTCGATGCCCGGCAAGATTATTCAGGCGTTAAAAAAGGCTAAAACCACCAACCCGTTGATTTTGCTGGATGAAATTGATAAGATGGGTCAGGATTTTCGCGGTGATCCGGCGTCGGCGATGCTTGAGGTGCTTGACCCCGAGCAAAACAGCACTTTCACCGACCATTATTTAG